>CAUJFK010000035.1 GCA_963169175.1 Acidobacteriota bacterium
ACACTGAACCCGCAATTTCCTACTAACCTCACCCTTCAATACACGCAGCCGCTGTTTCGCAACCGCAGCTTTGACGTTAACCGCCGCAACATTGAGATCGCCCGCAAGAATCTGAGTTTGACCGATTCGCAGTTCCGCCAGCGGGCGATCGAGATAATCGCACAGGTCGAGCAGGCATACTGGAATCTCGCGTTCGCTTTGCGAAACCTGCAGGTGCAGATAGATGCTGTAAAGCAGGCCCGAACGCAGCTTGAAAGCAATCAGCGTCAGGTTGCCAAGGGCGTACTTGCTCCAATAGATGTAGTTGCGGCTACGGCACAGATCACAACATTTGAACAGAATGTCTATTCGGCGCAGGAAGACGTAACGCGTGCGGAGAATAAGCTGAAAACGCTGCTTCTCGCCGATCGGAAGGCGGATGAATGGAACCGTCCGGTAACGCCCGTATCGCCGATCACGCTGGAAGCTCCGCGTGTCGGGCTTGACGTGGCTGTCGCCGAGGCGATGAAGAACCGCCCGGAACTTACACAGATCGAAGCCAGTGAAGATATCAACAAGATCAACGAGCGCTACTTTCGCGGCCAGACAAAACCGCAGATCGATCTGGTCGCATCATATTCGGCACAGGGCCTGTCAGGAACTGAAACGCCCGCGGCGATCAATCCGAACACCGGCCTAAGCCGTGTTCCGCAAAATCTGGTTGGCGGTTATTTTACTTCGCTCGGAAATTTGGCCGGACTTGATTATCCGACATATCGCGTTGGAGTTGCCGTCTTGCTTCCGTGGGGCAATACGACCGCCAAGGCAAACCTTGGCCGGACACTTGTCGAGGGAACGCGGCTGGGTAATCTGCGTGCTCAGGCTGAACAGGTGATCGAGGCGGAAGTTCGGAATGCTCTCCAGGCGTTGCGGTCGGCCGAAGCTCGGCTTGCATCCGCATTGGCGTCCCGTGCCGCCGCAGAGCAGCTGCTTTCAAGCGAACAGCGGCAGTTCGCGGCCGGTACAACAACGACCTTTCTCGTCCTCCAGCGGCAGACCGACCTGCTCGCAGCCCGCAGCCGCGAACTGCAGGCGCAGACCGATCTGAACCGCGCCATCTCTGAATTTCAACGTGCTACCGGCACGACTCTCTCGGCCAACAACGTAACCGTTTCGTCGAATGGCAGCCGAAACCTGTTCGTGAACCGAGGCCTGTCGCAGGCCTTTAAATGAACATGCATTTATCGACCTGCTTCCTCATCTTCTTCCTGTTCAGCCGTTAAAGATCAACCTTAGAATAGAAAGAAAATGAGGTACCATGAAATGAGATGATCACCTTCAGCTGATATCTACCAAGCTTGCCTTAAATCGTCTGATTGCTGCAGGATACTGCGGCGTTCCTGATATTTTACTTTAGGTTAACGGCGCTTTGTAAAGCGATTTGGCATTATATTTTCAATGGCTTACAGATTGCGTTGATGGGGTATTATGTATGTCCGGCGGATTTTCGGCATGGGGTTGAAGTATGGCTAAGCCTTTGGTCCTCTCGCTCGACGGGGAGGAATTTCCCGTAAAACTTGCAAAGATCGATCGTGAAAGGCTTTACGGTTCGGTAACGGTCGAGGCGTTCGATGAGCACGGCGATGAAGTATTTCTGCGTGTGCTTGCCTATGACGGAAAGACAATAATTGATAAGGGCGGGACGGCACTGGCGACCGTGACCGAGCAGGGAGATTCTATACCGCGGAACCGGTTGATCGCGGTAAGTTCGGACGGCGAAGAACTTGAGCCAGTGCCATCGTCGTTCTCGGCCCCAAACCTATTGGAGCGGGCAACGGTTGAGGATTATCTTTCACACACGGTAAAGAGCGTTTATGCCCTTGAGGCCGCGGAAGAGAGTGAACTGGACCATCTGCGTGATTCGTTGTCCGACGGCCGTATCTATAAGTTTCCATTCAGCTATCGCGGCGGCCTCGAATATGACGGAGCGTTTCTGATCGGGAACAAGGAAGGTATTTTTATGATCGTTGGCCAGCCTGCGGTGTTGAAGTTCCTGAAACTCGGCCAGGCGGTGGTGCTGGAGCCGACTGAAGAACAAGAGGTCGCGGCGGATGACCTGGATTTTGATCTTTTGTAGTGGTAAGGCGTTACGCCCTTACTTGTATCTTGACAATCGGCCGCGTGACGAAAGACAGGACCACGAAATGCACCAAGTGAATACACGAAAGGTCACGAAGAATGAAGAACCCACCCGCTAACGCGAGGTGGTACTGACAAGAAGCGGGCTTCGGCAAGTAGGGGTATATATGCCCATAAACATTAGTAACGAAAAGCAAAGAGACGCCGTTGTTGCGATGGAAGGCGTACGGCCGAAACGTGATGTTCGATATGTTGATGAGGACATGAACGCGGTTTTCAACCGCCGCCTATTGAAAACGGACGTGTCGCACGAACTTCCTGAGCTGATGAAAAAGCTGCCGAACTTTGAAGATATCTCAGAGGCCCTGGTGGACGCTGATCCGGAGATAGACACTGAAAATTTTGGGATGTTTTTGACCGAGACCTCACGTGTTTACGTGGGCGACGGCGGAATAGTCCATTCGGTGGAGGAGTTCGAAGTTGTAACGAATCCGGACGGAACTGAACGCGAACGCAGGCCGCGAAAGAAGGAACCGCAAAATATCAATACAGACGTTCCGCTTAAGTGGACCGGCAAATTTATTAAAAAACCTGATGCAGTTAAGCGCTTTGTTTTTGCGGGCAAGAAGCAGCTTGCGCATATCAATGGACTGACGTTCGATTTTCTATATGAGATAGCTAAGAAGCTGCATGAAGAAGATTCGCTTCTCCTTCTGCGCGCCGGCGAGCATCGTGACCGGCCGCTGGTAATGAACCGCGGCGGCAAGCCGTACAACGCATTTCTTGAAGGCCGGATCGAGGGCGATTCATATTGTCTGATCCTGCACCTCTCCAATATGGAACTGAAGAGGCCGGCACCGATCGAGGATGATCGTATGCCGGCAACGGCGAAAAGAAAAGCCTCGGCAGAGCCGGAAGACAAAAAGAAACTGACGCGGGCAAAGCCTGCTGTGACGGAACACGATGTCGCGGACGCCGAACCTAAGAAGATCAAGGCCGCAAAGAAAAAAGCCGATACGAAAACGAGGAAATAATGAATCTCGATTACGACGAATCAAGATTCTCCCGCAAGAAAGGCGATTATTTTATCGGCCCCGCGACGGCGCTGTTTGACGCGACGCTCTATCCAAAAACGCTTGATTACAAACGTCGCCTGAGCGGACAGATGCGTCCGCTGTCGGGCGAGGATATTTTTCGCATTCCCAAGACGACTGGCTATTTCGGAACACGCAAATACGACGGCGAATTTGCGCTGCTCGCCTTTGATGGCAAGGAGATAATTTCAGTAAACCCCGGCGGAACGGTGCGTGGCGGGCTGCCGTGTTTTGATGAAGTGGCAAAGCTGCTGGCCAAGGCAAAGGTGAAAAACTGCCTTCTTGCGGCTGAGATCTATTCGACAACAAAGGCGGAGCAGCGACACCGGATATATCAGGTCGTAAAACTGCTGCGGTCGCCGGCGTCGGAGGCCGAATTAAAAAAGCTCGGCCTGGCGGTCTTTGACATAATCGAACTTGACGGACAGCCGGTTGAATCTGTGGCCGATGTTTATAGGCTGCTCGATAAATGGCTCGACGGCGGCAAGCTGGTGCATGCCGCGGAACATAAGATACTGAAGGACCTTGATGCCGTATCCGAGCTTTTTGCCGAATGGGTGATCGGTGAAGGCTCAGAGGGGCTTGTTGTCAGACACGATCAGGCAGGGTGGTTCAAGATCAAGGTCCGCCACAACCTTGATGCCGCGATCGTCGGTTTTTCTGAGGGGGCTGAGGACCGCAAAGGGCTATTGCATGATCTGCTTGTTGCCGTGATGCGGGACGACGGAACGTTTCACGAGTTTGCCCGTGTCGGCGGCGGATTTACCGAAGAGGACCGCCGTACGCTTGCTGATAATCTGCGGCGGCGGATCGTACCTTCGGATTATGTGGCTGTAAATAACGACTACGTTGCGTATGAAATGATCGAGCCCGGGCCGGTGATCGAGATATCGTGCCTTGACCTTATTTCAGAATCTTCGAAGGGCGACCCGATCAATAAGATGGTGCTCGATTGGGACGGCAAGGCCTATTCGGCACTTGCGCGAATGCCGCTTGCGAGCGTCATTTCGCCGCAATTCGTCCGCATCCGCGACGACAAAGAAGCAAATCCGCAGGACGTTAATATTCGGCAGGTCAGCGAACTTGTCCAGGTTCCCGACACCGACAAATCGGCGCATGAATCGGTCGCGCCGCCAAGCGAAATTCTGGAGCGCGTCGTTTATACCAAGGTGATGAAGGGCCAGCAGATGGTCCGCAAACTCCTGCTTTGGAAAACGAATAAGGAAGACACAATGGATTTCCCGGGATATGTTGTCTATCTGACCGACTTCAGCCCGAACCGCCAGAACCCGCTCGAACGCGATATGCGCATCTCGAACAACGAACGCTCGGCGCGACGGATGTTCGATCAATTCGCCGAGGACAACTTTGTAGGAGGTTGGGAGCTCGTCTCCTGAAGTTATGGCCGCACCATTCAGCGAATTTGTCGGGAACAAACGGCTTCTGTGGATAGCGCAGGAGTGGGACAAGTATGCGGACGAGTTGGCCGAGTGGGCGATGGAACACCTTGTCAACCGCCGTGATGTTTGGGGCCAATATACGGTGCGTGAGGGCGAGGTCGGTTTTGTGACGCTGCCCATTCCTGAACGCCGCGGGACCGGTTCGGACATGGTCACAATGCAAAAGCTGCGGCGCCATTTTTCAGGCCGGGCAGCGTCGCATCTGATAAGCCTGCATTCGATAAGCGATCATGAAACGTGCAAATGGTTTGCCATCGACATCGATCTGCACGATCCAACGGTGATGAATGCGGATGAGCTTGCGGCGAATAACCTTGCGGCTGCGTTGGGGTGGGCAAGGCGGCTGAGGGAGCAGCTTTTCGACCCGTGCGTCATCGACACAAACGGCCGCGGCGGTTTTCACCTGGTTGTTCTGCTGGACAAGGAGTATCCGCTTGCGGATGTTTACGATTTTGTCTCAGACCTGCGTTCGGACTACGAAAAATACGACCTGCCGCGCAAACCTGAGATCTTTCCGCCGCGCAGGGAAGTGGTCGAGGGCAGCCTGCCGTATCCGCTCCGTGTACCGGGCCGTCATCATACGTTTCCGCACTATTCCAGGGTTTGGAATTTTGACGGCATGGGCGAGAACGATTGGCTGGAAGGAGCCGAAGCTATCGAGGCGATCCTTGCGCTGCGGCCTGCCGAACTGAGAGTTTCACTGTCGGTAAGAAAAATCGCGCGGACCTTGATCAAGAAAAAGCAGGAAGTAAAACGTAAACCAAAAGTTTGTGTCGACCTCGACGGTGTATTGGCAAAATATGAAAGCTGGCGCGGGCCCGATCAGATCGGGCCGCCGCTCCCCGGCGCGATGGAGTTCATGGTGTCGCTCGCGCAGATCGCGGACATCATTATATTTACCACCCGCTGTTCATCGGATCACTTCGGCGATCATTCGACTCTTGTCTCACCCGGCCGGTTGAAGATACGTGTAATCGACTGGTTGGAGAAATACAATTTTCCTTACTCTGACGTTTACGTTGGGCAGGGAAAGCCGCATGCACTGGCATTTATCGACGATCGTGCCGTAAACTGCAGCCCTCAAAAGGATCCGGACGCATTTACGAAAGCACTTGCTGACGCGCGTGCCTTGATCAGCCCGCGTTCGGCAAAAGAGACACGGGATCGCGGAAAGGTCGCCCGTGACGCCGCGGCCGAGAAGCTGCGCGGCCCGAAGGCAAAGCGGCCCCGGCCTGCCGCACCCGATCGTGTTCCGGCAAAGCGTTGATAGCTAAGCTTTTGTCATAGATCGCGTAGCTTCGGCCTCAACAAATCAGATCCCGCACAAATACGTTTATTCTTAAGATCCGGGGGAATACCCTGAAAATCCGTGCTATTATTAGGACAGCCCGCCTTGGAGGTTACTTTTACAAATGAAAAAGAACGATCTTTTGATCTTGCCTGCGCTGTTGGCGCTCCTTGTGGTCGGGGCGGCTGGGCAGACGACCGATCCCGTACCGCCACCACCGCGGCCACAGGCTCCAGTATCGCCATGCCCTAAGATCGATGTGCAGGGCCAATCCGCTCGTGCTGTTCGTGAAGGCCAGCCGGTAACGTTCGTTGCCAATATTCAAGGCGGCGACACAAAAGCGGTACCACAGATCATCTGGTCCGTTAGCGGCGGTACGATCAGAGACGGACAGCAAACCCGCAAGATCGATGTCGATTCGACCGGCGCCGGGTTCTATCGCGAGCTGACCGCAAGCCTTTGGGTTGGCGGCTACGCTCCGGAGTGCATCACCCAGGCGTCGGCTATGGTACGAGTAGTTCCGCCTGCTGCAAAGGCCGACGAGTTTGGCGAGCTTGACGCCGCGAAAGAGAAAGAACACCTGTCAGCCGCGGCCTCGGCGGCAGCCCGCTCGGGCGATCAGATGTATGTGATCGTTTATGCCGGCCGCACCAGCGAACGCGGCCATGCGTCAAACACATTGCGGCGGATCCGCGCCGAATTGCTAAACGACGGGTTGGAAGCAACACGGATCGGTTTTCTTGACGGCGGATTCAGAGAAAGGCCGGCGGTCGAGATATGGGCCGTTCCGGAAGGAGCCGAATTTCCAAAGGCGACGCCGACCGTAGATCGCCGCGAGATCGTATATCCCAAGCCAACTCCGCCCGCGAGAAAGGCCAGGAAGCCGTAGCTTTTCGTGGTTTCTTTCCGTGTGCTTCGTGGTTCCGGTTCCCGACTTCGCTGCCCTCGAAAGGCACGAATTAAAAATCGAAGCCCGCGAGGCACGGAGTTTTCCTCGGGTCCGTAGCTGGCTGACCATGCCCTGCCTTTGAACAGGCCTTCCTTCAAAAAGTTCTATTCTTTTTGTTTGCATTGCCTTATAATGCTTTTGGGCATAATAATGCTTTTGGGCATACCTCTCACCCTCGCTCCCGCCCCTTAAACTTGCTATGACAAATCTGAAACTCCGTTTATTTATATTGATACTACTTGTCTGTCCGGCGGCTGCCGCGGCACAGACGTCGACAGAGCTTTT
>CAUJFK010000036.1 GCA_963169175.1 Acidobacteriota bacterium
CGGCGACGGAAATTCGGCCCGGTTCTTTCGACAACACTTTCCGTATTGGAAATACGCGGGTGTTGATACCTCAGACCTCAGCATTGAGATCGCAAAGGCCCGTGCGGTCGATGGTGCGGAGTTCGTTCATTACGACGGCGACAGAATTCCGCATGCCGACAAATTGTTCGACGTCGTGTTCGCCGCATGTGTCTTCCATCATATCGATCCGAGCGCTCATATCGATGTGTTGGGCGAGATAAGACGCGTGCTGCAGCCAGGCGGCAGGTTTTACTTATTCGAACACAACCCGCTAAATCCGTTAACGCGGCGTGCCGTTAGTACATGCCCGTTTGACGAGGATGCGGTCTTGCTTCGAGCGGGTTATACGCGGAAAATGCTTCGCACGTCCGGTTTTCAGGAGATCGAGATCGGCTATACGGTTTTTTTCCCGAACTATAGGATATTTCGCGGCCTGCATGCGCTTGAGCCATTTCTAAAATGGCTGCCGGCGGGAGGCCAGTACTATGCCCGGGCCGTCGTCTCTGAATGAGCGATGCCGGCCGGCAAACGAGTTAGCGGGCAGCAAGAACAAGTGCTTCGGACCTGTTCGTTGATCCGCAGTCAGCGTATGTTCAAAAGATCACCAAGCAGTCCTGATCGCCCCTCATTCGGCCGATCGGACCTCATCTTCTTCGGCCTGGTCTTTTTGTTCCTCTACACTCAGCTATTCCAGTTGCCGCTCACACCATATTATTTTGGCGGCGATCACCTCATCCCAATATCGAACGCGATGCGATTGCTCGACGGGCAAGTGATGTATCGCGACTTTTTTCACATTACGCCGCCGGGCGCGGAATTGTGGTATGCCGCCTTCTTTTCCGTATTCGGGATAAAGGTCTGGGTCCTCAATTTCACGATCCTGCTGCTGAACCTCGGCCTTGTCTATCTCGCGTGGTATTTCTCACGTCAACTTTTCACCGGGCTCCTGGTCTATGCTGCACCGACACTCCTGATCATTTTCGGCTTTAGATTATTTTTTATCGACGGAAGCTACCGGCTCTTCTGCGTAATCTTCGCGCTCGGGGCCGCGGCGGTACTGATGAGGTCCCGCGGAAAATATCATATCGTTTTGGCCGGCATCTTATGCGGGATCTCGTCGTTTTTCGGGCACCCTCGCGGAGTGACGGCGATTGCAGGCATCGCACTTTTTCTCACGTGGGAGCATTTTCGCCACCCTTCGCGCGAACGAGGCCTTTTTAGGACCGCGGTTCTCCTCGGCGTCCCGTTTGCGGTTACGATATTCGCAACCCAGATATATTTTGCCGTCAGTGCGGGGTTCGATAATTATTACTTCTCGCTCGTCACCTTTCTCCAGAAATATTATGCAAGCGATCCTTTGTCGAATCAGGATGTATTTCTTGCTGATCTCCCGGACCTTGGCCAGTTCTTTTCGATCTATTCGCCCACGGCCGCATTATCACGCTACGTTCGCCTCGCGGCCCCAACCCTATTCTTTTATGCCGTTGTTCCGTGGCCGTATTTTGCGTTTCTCCTGTATCGATGGCGGCGTAAGACATATCTCGAAAATGCGGCCGCCGATCAGCGGCTGATGCTTTTATGTTCGATCGGGATCGCCATGACCCTCGGCGTTTCGGCACCAAGCGGTTTTAGGCTGTCACATATTTCCATTCCGGCGATCGTCGTACTTGTTTGGTTTTTGTCTCGCATGAAACTCGCACCTTACATCACCGTGATCGTCCTATGTGTTTCAGGTATATTAGGTGCGGCCTACGCCATCCAGCGGCAAACAATAGAAAAGTCCTATCTTGATATGCCCGCCGGACGAGCGGCGTTTCTATCACCGATTGTCTTTGACCGATACAAATGGGTTGGCGAACACACTCGTCCCGGCGATCTGTTTTATGAGGGGCATCATCCTAGCTTCTATTTTCCGTTTCACCTGAAGAACCCGACCCCGGTTTATGTTGTTCGTGACAACAACTACAGCCCTTCGTTCCAGGTGGACAGCGTTCTCCGATCGCTGCAGGCGCATCCGCCCGAGTACATCCTATGGCCCAGGAAATGGTCAAAGGCGGCGGGTGAGAGGCAACCAGGCGACAATCTGGAAAACCTGTGGCAGTTTGTGCAGGGAAATTACGAGATCATCTTCGTATTCGAGAAGCCCCTCGATTATACTCCTAACAGTGAGGGCGATATCGAGGTCTGGCGGAGAAAGGAATAGTAGTCGGCGTAGGATTTATCTATGGCGTTCGCGGTAAGGCAAACATCGAACATGACGATTCACGAGCGGGCAATGGTGCCCGGCCTTATTTTGATGTTGTGCGCCCTGGGCGTCGCGTTCCTCTTCCTGGTCCTGAATAGTGATCTGGTAGAATCTTTTCCGTACCTCTATCTGCTTCCGTGGATAACCGGCCTTGGTGTGGTGTTGATCGCACCCACGGCTTACCTTTATCAGAAAGGACGCCTCACGCTTTACGACCCGCTTGTTTTCGCTACCTGGGCCTATCTGTTCCCGTCATTTGTCGTCGGCGGATTAATGCTTGCGGGCGGTTGGTCAAAGCCGCCGTTCATGGCGTTTATCCAGGATGCACCGTACAATCTGCCGTACACTATAGTTCTCGTAATGCTAGGATTTATAGGATTGGCGACAGGCTATTTCCTCCCGATCGGCGCCAAGATAGGGGCGGCGACCGGCCGGTTTCTTCCTTCAAAGGATTTCGATTCATCTGCCCTGCTCATACCGGGTGTCAGTTTGCTGGTCCTGGGTACCATCAACACCGTCTTCGCCTTGATCTTTGGCATTATCGGTTATCAAAAGGTGGACGAGATCGATCCATTTAGCGGCACGGTCTATCTGACCACGCTTTTTTGGATGCAGGGATCTTTCATCCTCTGGTATGTGATCTTTCGACGGGGGCGATTTGATCTAAAGTCCGCTGCGTTGGGCGGCCTGATGCTTGCGCTCACGATCGGGCGGGCACTGTTCGCCGGAAACCGGGCGGCGTTGATGCAGGTCATCCTGCTTGTCATTCTCGCCTTCTTCCTGGCCGGCGGGAAGATGAATGCACGCCGAGCTATGATCGCGGGTATTATCTTTTCTGTTGCCCTTATCGCCGGTGTTATTTACGGGACTACTTTCCGCAATATCAAAGGCAGTGAGGAACGGGTCTCGATCGGCCAATATTCCGAAAATATTTTTGATACCTTTGAAGAGGTCGGCAAGTTCGATATTTCCGAAAATCTTCAGTTCGCATTCATGACCCTTGCCGAGCGAATGGACATTCTTAGTTCGGTGGCCGTTGTTGTATCAAATTACGAGGCCCTTGCGCCGTACGAAGAGAGCTATGGCCTTGATAACAATATCTGGAAAGACCTGACAACCTTCTTCGTGCCGCGGATGCTGTGGAATGAGAAGCCGCTTGCCTCCGAACCGCGAAAATACTCTGAACTCTATTTCGATTTTGGCGAGAGTTCGTTTGCGATCACTCCGATGGGTGATCTGTTAAGGAACTTTGGTCCGATCGGGATTCCGATAGGGATGCTTCTCTTCGGAATTGTTCTCAGGTTTCTATATCGCGCGCTGGTCGAGGACCAGCCGCAAACTATGTGGCGGCGAACGCTTTATTTTATGCTCCTGATCTCGATCTCATATGAGGGCTTCTACGGTGCCTTGATACCAACGATCTTTAAGGTCGGGATCACCGCCATTGTCGGGCTTTTATTTGTCGCCCTTGTTGCCCGGGCCCTTGGCCATCGCCGCGTGGAGTTGCCGGCCTGAAGCCCTCCGATTCGCGCTAATGATCGTTTTTACTAACGGCTGCTTCGACATTTTGCACCGGGGCCATATCGACCTACTCGAACGGGCCCGGGCGCTTGGGGACAAACTTATTGTCGGCCTGAACAGCGATGATTCGGTTCGACGTATTAAGGGCGCCGGGCGTCCGGTGCAGGACCAGGTGTCCCGACAGGCCATACTTCTAGGACTTAAGGCCGTTGACGAAGTCATTATTTATGACGAGCTTACGCCTGAAAACCTGATCCACAAGATCAAGCCGGATATTCTGGTTAAAGGCGGCGACTGGAAGGTGGACGAGATCATAGGAGCTGACTTCGTGAGGAAAAATGGCGGCCAGGTGTTTTCGCTGCCGCTCATCGAAGGATATTCCTCCTCCGCAATAATTGGGAAGATGGCAACACCAACTGAAACTGCAAATGCCGGCGGCGGGATCGTAATTTCATCGCTGAATCAACATCTTGATGTATTCCATGAGGTAATTCGTACGCTCACCGGCCCGATCGAAGAATGCGGGTCACTGATAGCGGAAACGGCCCGTGCTGGAAAAAAGATCCTTATCTGCGGCAATGGCGGCAGTGCGGCCGACGCTCAACACATGGCGGCGGAGTTCACCGGCCGGTACGAGACAGAGCGGCGTGCACTTCCGGCAATCGCTCTAACCACTGATACATCGGCATTGACCGCCATCGGGAACGATTATGGATTTGAACGCGTGTTTGCCCGGCAGGTTGAGGCCCTCGCGGCGGAAGGCGATTGCCTTATCGCGATCAGCACCAGCGGCAACTCGCCTAACGTTATTGCCGCCGTAATGGAAGCACGAAGCCGAGGTTGCCGCGTGGTCGGAATGACCGGTGAAAAAGGAAAGAAGCTGGCGTCACTTTCAGATGCTTGCGTTTTGGTTCCGTCATCGAGGACCGCCCGGATACAAGAGGCCCACATCACGATCGCCCATATCTGGTGCGAGATGGTTGACAAAATGGTAACGGCGGCTGAGGTTGAATGGTAAGTGCTCATGGCTGCAACATATGTGTTATCAATGGTTTGCTTCCTTTGATCTGCCGGAATACTTTATGTGCCCATTCGGGTGTCCTGATCACATTTCATGAAAATACTGATATTCGGATCGAGTGGAATGCTCGGACACAAGCTCGTTCAGCAGCTTTCGCTTGAGGCAGAGGTCTGGGGAACGCTCCGCGGCGGCGGTGCCGAACCTTTAACGTCAAGAATTCTTGGAGATTTTCAATGTATCCCAAACATCGAGGCCGGCGCTGAAAACTCGGTTCGCCGGGCGATCTCGATCGCCCGTCCCGATGTTGTCATCAATGCCGTCGGCATCGTAAAGCAGCTGCCAACTTCCAGGGACGTCATCAAAACGCTGACCATCAACTCGATCCTTCCGCACCGGCTTGCACAGTTTTCAGAAGAATTCGGCTTTCGGCTTTTCACGATCAGTACGGACTGCGTTTTCGATGGTGAAAAGGGAAATTATACTGAACATGACCGTCCGAACGCTGTCGATCTTTACGGGAAGAGCAAGGAACTTGGCGAGGTCCAAACGGGCAATGCGCTCACGATACGCACATCGATCATCGGCCGCGAACTAGGAAGTCCGCACAGCCTCGTCGATTGGTTCCTTTCAAATCAAGGCGGCAAGGTAAAGGGTTTTAGACAAGCAATTTACACCGGCTTTCCAACCATCATTCTCGCGGATATAATTAAGAAGCTCATTTTTGAGCATCGCGAGCTTCGCGGGCTTTATCACGTTTCGAGCGAGCCGATCAACAAATACGACCTCCTTTGCCTTCTGAAAGAGTATTACGGGGCGAATATAGAGATCGAACCATCGGATGAATTGCGCATCGACCGCAGCCTGAATTCGTCCAGATTCCGCGGCGAAACAGGTTTCAAGCCCTTAGAATGGCGCGAGATGATCGAGCAGATGGTGTCTGACCCGACGCCTTATCGAGAATGGAAATGACTGAATCATTGGAAGGGAAACGGATCCTCGTCACCGGCGGCACGGGTTCGCTTGGCAAAACCCTGGTGCGGCGGCTGCTTTCTGGCGAAAAAGGTGTGCCGGAGCGCATTACGATCTTTTCGAGAGACGAGGCCAAGCAGCATTTTATGCGGCTTGAGTTTCTGCAAAAAACAGTTGCGACCGACGAGGTGATATATCACAAGGCGGCGAACATACTCGATTTTCGCATCGGCGATGTCCGTGACTATTCAGCCGTCACAGCGGCCTTACGCGGGATGGACATCGTTTTTCACGCCGCCGCACTAAAGCAGGTGCCGTCGTGCGAATATTTTCCTTATGAGGCGGTCCTAACCAACGTCGGCGGTGCTCAGAACGTCGTCCGTTCCATAAAAGAACATTATTTTCCGATTAGCACGGTGGTCGGGATCTCGACCGATAAGGCCTGCAAGCCGATCAATGTGATGGGAATGACAAAAGCCTTGCAGGAACGTGTTTTTATCGAGGCAAACCGGGAATTTCCGGCGACGCGGTTTCTGTGTGTCCGCTACGGCAACGTCATCGCTTCACGCGGTTCAATCGTTCCGTTGTTTGCGGCCCAGGTAAAGAACCGGCGTCCGCTCACGGTTACGATGCCCGAAATGACGCGATTTCTGCTGAGCCTCGATCGGGCCGCCGACACGGTATTCGCGGTGCTCGCCGATGGACGGCCGGGTGAAACGTTTGTCCCAAAGGTCCCGTCGGCAAATATAGTTGACCTCGCAAAGGCGATGATGACCGACGGCGAATTGCCGATAGAATTCACAGGGATCCGCCCCGGCGAGAAGATCCATGAGATCATGGTCTCCGAAGAAGAATGTTTCCGCACACGCACGGCCGGCGATTACTATGCTATTCAGCCGATGCTGCCCGAGCTTAGAACGCCGGACGACACAGAAGCGGCGTTGTCGGCAGAATACTCGTCCAAGGACGATAATCTGACCGTAGAACAGATCCGCGAAC
>CAUJFK010000037.1 GCA_963169175.1 Acidobacteriota bacterium
GGTTGCGTGGCCGTCCGATCAAGTGTTGGGTATCAGGAAAGTCTCGCTCTAATGACTTCTTCCGACGGCCTGCTAATAATCGATGCTCCGGCGGACATTAGTGTATTTCTGCCTTCAAAACTAATCGATTATATTGGAGCGGACAAACCGATATTTGGAATAACCCCGAAAGGAACCGCCGCCGATCTGATCGCAGAGCTGGGAGGCTCCGTCGCCGATCCCGCAGAAACACAAACGATCTCAGCGGGCCTTAGCCAATTCATTCAGGAACTGGGATCGCGACGGTCAGGCCAGTTTAACAAGCCGTGGGGTGAGGCAGATGTACGTGAACGCTTTACCGCAGATCGGGTATCGAGCGATTTTCTGTCAATGCTTCAAAATTTATCAACTTAAGTAGAGATGAACGGATATAACATATTATACGACTGGGTCATCGAGGCGGAATTTGCGGGCGGTGCGATCGCGGTGCTGTTCTATGGCTCGATCCACGCCGCGCGGCATTTTTTTGACTTTTCGGTAAAAAGGACAATAGAATGTATCGGTTGGTTCGGCAGGATATGTCTCAAACCGATCGCTCGTCGTCCCTACCATCGCATTACCTCTGAACTTCCAATGATTCGATCGATCATACGCTCACTTCGAAATGCGATCGAACCCGAACGCCTAACTGCCGAAGCTGTTTCTGAACGGGATTCTGACCTGCAGGGCCTTCCGGCTCGTGATCCAAGCATAGAAGAGGCCATGGAATCCTCGGTAAAATGGCTTTGCCGGGCGCAGGATAACTCTGCCTCGCAAGACGGCGGTGTCGCCCGCGACTTTAGCTTGATCGACGGTTGGAGCTCTTCATATCCGGAAACAACCGGCTACATTGTCCCGACGCTGATCGCGTACGCTGAATTGACCGGCGATAAGCAGGTTCTAACACGCGCAAGGCTAATGCTCGATTGGTTAGTTTCGATCCAGTTCCCCGACGGCGGTTTTCAGGGCAGCGTTATCGGCGCCGAGCCGGTCATTCCTGTGACATTTAACACCGGCCAGATCCTGCTTGGCCTGGTTAGCGGGGCCGAAAAATTCGGCGAGCCCTATCGTGGGCCGATGCGGCGCGCGGCAGACTGGCTGGTCGCCACTCAGGACGACGATGGCTGCTGGCGAAGCCACCGGTCGCCGTTCGCCCAACCAACAGACAAGGCATATGAGACCCACGTGTCATGGGGACTGTTCGAAGCGGCTCGGCTTGAGCCGGCAAGCGATTATGCCAAAGCGGCACTGGCCAATATTCGATGGGCACTTAGCTTACAGAACGAGAATGGATGGTTCCGTGATTGCTGTCTTTCGGAACCTGAGCACCCGCTGACACACACGATCGGATACGTGCTTCGCGGCGTTGTTGAAGCATATCGGTTTTCCGGTGAAGAGGAATTTCTCGCTGCATCCCTGCGTACCGCAAACGCCCTGTTGACGGCGGTGAGACAGGACGGCAGCCTGCCCGGTCGCCTGGATGAAAACTGGAACGGGACGGTTGATTGGTCATGTCTTACCGGCAACGTGCAGATAGCCGCATGCTGGTTCTTGCTGCACGAATACACGGGCGATAAACGTTACCTTGAAGCCGCGCACGCGGCGAATAAATTTGTCCGTCGCACAATGGCTTTTGATGGCCCGTTGGAGACACGCGGGGCCGTAAAAGGCTCGTTTCCCGTATCTGGCGGTTATTGCACCTACGAATATCCGAACTGGGCGGCGAAATTTCTGATCGACTCGCTGCTGCTCGAAAAGAACGCCCGATCGGAGTCCTGATCGTTGTGCCAATTACTTTCAGATCCATTGATAGCCCTGGTGCCGATGTCATCACCTCGATCGCGGACCTCGATCCGACGAACCCTTTCGCGACGAACGAATATGCAATGGTTCGGCGGCAACTGGGGGCCGAAGTGCTCGTAATCGTTGTGGAGGATGGCGGACGTATAGTATCCGGATGTCTTAGCTTTCTGACACGGGGCCGTATAAACTCCCGGCTTGAGATAACATCTCTCCCCAAAACGATCGATGATACGGTCTTCTGGGAGGGCTTGTTCGATGAGTGTCGCAGCCGCGGCGTATCTGTCCTCAGCGCAAATAGCTTTGCATCCGCGGTGGCCGCGATCCCGGAAACACGCCAGCGAGTTTCGTTCAAACAACGGAGCGAATATGCGCTGGACCTTACCGTTCCGGACCTTTCGAAGATAATGAACAGGCGGCATCGGCGACAGCTCTCAGCAGCCAGATCAGCAGGCCTTGAAATGAAGCAGGTAGATGATGGGCTGAGCCGCGATACTCACGTCAGGCTGTCCAACCTGTCTCTTGACCGACGGCGCAGACGCGGGGAGTCGATCGACGTCGAGACAAGTCGCGAACAGGTCGATGCCTTTCTCGATTGCCACGCAGGGCAACTCTTTCAGGCGGTCAGGAATAATGAGGTGTTCAGCAGCCTTCTTATCGCGAAAAGCCGATCTGGTGCCTATGGGCAGAGTTCGGGGACAAGTGAGCACGGGCGTGATATCGGAGCGTCGCATTTCGTTTTCTCGGAAACCGCGGCCCTGATGCAGATCGAGGGACTCAAAATCTTTAATCTTGGCGGTGCCGATGAAAACAGCAGCGGCCTGCAGGAGTTTAAAGCGGGTATGGGTACAACTCGTGTGGAACTGGAATCAGCGGAGTTCTTTACCGGAAACTTTTTCAATAAGGTCGTGACACGGGCCTCGGCTCTACTGAGAGGCTGATCTCATCAAATCGTCACGCCCCATGCCTGTATCCACAACTCAAGGACGATCAGGGCCCAAACACGATTTGCCGCTCCGTCACTGCCTCCTTTTGCTTCGGCAAGGCTGCGTTCGACCGCTGGGTGAAATAGGGCCGCACCCAACCGGCTTTGCGAACTGAGCAGGGTCTCATGTGCCCACAAGTGCAAGCCGTTGGCGATCCATTGGTTAGCCGGATCAGGAAACCCTCGCTTTGGCCGGTCGATGATGGTCTTTGGCAGCCGTTTTGCACAAAATCGGCGGAGAACACTTTTCGTTTCGTACTGGTTGATCCCGTTGTGCCGCACCTTTACAGAATTGGGCTGCCGGTTCGCCCATTCGACAAGGCGGTAATCAAGGAACGGCGTGCGGGCCTCAAGCGAGGCGGCCATGGTCGCCTTGTCGGCCTTCATCAACAGGTCCTCGACAAGCCAGTCCTTCTGATAGACCGAAAGTATCTGTTGGAGCGGGTCGGTCGAACCCGCAGCCTCATACTGCGCCGACACGATACGCTCGCTGCGTTCCCAGCACTCGTCGGGCAAAAGGGCCTCTTTTTCAGCTTGATTAAAATTTCCCGTTATATGCGGCAAGGCAATCCTGTTCCAATTTTGAAGCGGAAGGTTGGCGACCTTTTCTGCCCTTCGATGAAGTCCGCCTGGGCCTAATCTGGTGAATGCCGCTCCAACCTTGAGCGCGTTTGGAAAACGCTGCAGGAGGCGAACGCGATTCCATTCCCGCTCGGCCCGGTCAAAGTCGTATCCAGCCAGTATCTCGTCACTTCCCTCACCGGAAAGAACGACCTTTACGTGTTCGCGCGCAAGCCGTGACAGGGCAAGGACCGAGATGGTCGAAAGGTCAGCCAGCGGCTCATCGGTCGCATAAACCACCTCCGGCAGCATTTGATGGAATTTCTTTTCGTTCAGTACAACTTCGTGATACTGCGCTCCCACATGCCGCGCGACCTGTTCGGCATATCCCAATTCGGAGTAGTAGCCGCCTTCCTCAAATCCGACCGAGAAGGTGTGAAAATTACGGTGGCCAAGCTCAACGGCGGCAGCGGCGATGGCGCTCGAATCAAGCCCGCCGCTCAAAAACACACCCACCGGAACGTCCGCCGCGACTAGCCTCAATTCAACCGCGTCAAGAAACAGCTTCGCAAACTCGGCGTCCGTCTCGCGTTCGGGCCTTGGCTCCGCTGGATCGCTGACAACATCGCTTGCCCAATATCGCTCGATCACCGGCGGGCCACCCTCTGCGAACCGCAGCAGATGGCCGGGTGGAAGCTTCTTTATATCCTTCCAAATTGAATTTGGGCCGGGTACATAGCGGAAGGTGAGATAATCCCAAAGGGCCTGTTTATCAAGGCGACGCTCGACCAACCCGGAAGCGAGTATCGCCTTGATCTCGGACGCAAAGAGAAATGTCCGGCCGTCCCAATAATAATAGAGCGGCTTGACGCCCATGCGGTCGCGGACAAGCAAAAGTGACTTTACGTTTTTATCCCAGGCCGCGACGGCGAACATTCCGTTCCAGTCATGGATACCGGCCTCACCCTTGGCCACAAGGGTTTTTAGGACCACTTCCGTATCGCTTTCAGTCGTCCAACTGCCGACGCCCCGAGATGTGAGCTGTTCACGCAGCGAACGGTAATTGTAAACCTCGCCGTTAAAAACAATGCCGCGGCCGGCCGATCCATCCCAGATAGGCTGCCGCCCGCCCGCAAGATCAATGATCGAGAGCCGCCGCATGCCAAAGCCAAATCCGTCTTCGGCCCACGCTCCCTCATCATCAGGGCCGCGGTGGACTATCGACTGATTCATTCGGCCGACAATGGCCAGGCATTCGTCGCGGGAGTGGTCTCCAGCTATACCGACAATACCGCACATTTATTGTTGTTCCCTGCCTTGCATATATTGTCGATCAGGCGGTCCCGCCGTGATGATCGTCCCGCCAAAGCCAACGGCCACCGGCCGTTTACCCGCGAAAGCTATTCGCTCCAATCTGTGGCGCGTTCCACTTTTTTCCGCTGTCCAAGTTACGCCACGGTTGCTTGTCCCGAGTACGATGCCGCCTTCCCCGACAGCAAATCCGTTCGCAGGGTCATAAAAACCAACGTCCAGAAACTCCGCCTCAGTTCCCGAGGCCTGTGGCCCCCACGACCTTCCGCCATCGCCAGAAAAGAATATCATCCCGCCTGCACCAGCGGCCCATCCGTTCGCACTGTCGGCAAAAAATACCGAGTTTAATTTTTGTGCTGGCCCGGAAAGCGGAAAGGCAGGGTTTTGCCAGCTCCGTCCATTGTCGTCGCTGAAGATCAGCGTGCCGCCGCCGCCCACCAGGATCATTCGCGATCCGCCAACGATTACACCATCGAGCATGCGAAATTTAACAGGCAGCAAGTGTCGGGCCTCCGACTTGCCCACTTCAGGCAGCCCCAGGATCACACCGCCTTCACCGACGAGAAACGCGCCATCCGACGCAAAGAACATCCGGCTAAAACGTTCTCGTGAATTTGCAAGCTCAACCACTGCCCACGTCTTTCCACCGTCGATCGTTCGCATCAAATATGTCGGATTTTTCCCGCTCACGGCTCGGCCCCGATCGCAGAGCATCCAGCCATTCAAACGGTCCACGAAATGTACGTCGCGGATCGTATCGGACGATGGCACATGCAATTTTTGCCAGGTCGCCCCGCCATCCAACGTGGCCAACACCGTGCCGTTACTGCCCGCAGCAAATCCGCGTTCGGCATCCAGGAACTCAACGGTGTAAAGCCAGGCCAAGACCCCTGAATCCCGCTTCTGCCATTCCCCACCGGCCGCCGTGACGACGCTGGAAATGACGGCCAGCATAAGCATTAACGACCGGATTCGCATCTCTATTGTCGGGAAAATACAGCCGTTAGAATGGCGAGCCAAACAATATCCGGGCCGCGCTGGCTTTTCCGATCGTCTCCATTATCTTCGATATGCTCCACTTCTTTTCCGGTACAATCAATTGGTCACCAGGCAGCAAATACGGTACCTCACTTTCGCCCTTGGTTATCTGGCTAAGATCTATCATCGTCCTGGCAAACGAGCCGTCGCGGGACATTCGCAAAAGAACCACTCGCTTGGAGTCTCCGCCGTTCGCGATGCCGCCAGCCTCTGCTATAGCCTCATAAACACTATAACGCCGATTCATCACTCGAACACCCGGAGTAGCCACCTTGCCGAGGACTCCGAATCGCGCTGAGCCGACCTTATCTAAAGTCACGGTTACCTGTGGGTCGATTATGTATTCATCAAGCCGCTTCTTGATCTCTGCGGCCACCTCGTCGGTCGTTTTTCCGCCGACGAAAACCCCGCCCGAGACCAGCGGATATGATATCTTCGCGGTCGGCGGGATGACAATTCCTGTCTTCGAATAATTAGGCTCGCCAAAAACATCCACCGAGATCACATCTTCAGGACCGAGATGATAGGCACGCAAATAGTTGTTGTAGTACGGCAGCAACTCAGCCTCTTCGTCCGAAACAGGCTTCGGCGGCTGGGCCGCGATCACGATCGAAAATAGCGCGGCCACGGCGGCTGCCGCGATCCAACGTGGAATTAGTGTTTTGTACTTCATTAGGTCTTCCACCCCTATCGGCCCCCTATTCCAAAGAGTACCGTTTTTACCGTCTCAAAAATAATTATTGCATCAAGAGCAAGCGATTGGTTCTTGATGTAATACAGGTCATATTGAAGTTTTTCTCTGGCATCCTCGACCGATGCACCGTAAGGATATTTTATCTGCGCCCACCCGGTCAGGCCGGGCGCGACGAGATGGCGATGTCCGTAGAACGGTATTTGCTCGGTCAACTCGGCAACGAAATGGGGCCGCTCCGGCCGCGGGCCGATGAAACTCATTTCACCCTTGAGAATATTCCAAAATTGCGGGATCTCATCGATTCTGACCTTACGGATCAGTTTGCCAAACCTGGTCACGCGGTCATCATCGGACGAAGCCCAAACCGGGGTCCCGTCTGCTTCGGCGTCATTGTACATTGAACGGAACTTCATCAATTCAAAGCGTAAGCCGTCTTTACCCACCCGCTCCTGTCTGTAAAACACCGGCCCCGAAGATTCGAGTTTGATGATTACCGCTGCCAGGATCGCGATCGGGAAAGAAAGTATTACACCGATTAGGGCCAGTGACCGATTCACTATCTCGCGAAGCACGACCACAAGTTTCGTATCGCGTTCCCGTCCCGAAAAGATGAGCCACGAAGGCCGCAGCATGTCGAGGTGAACTTGCCCGGTAACGCGTTCGTAGAATGAAGAGCTTTCCTCGATATCAACGCTGTTTTCCAGGCTCATTCTAAGCAGCGATTCGGTCGGAAAGTTTCCGCGCCGCTGTGCAAGGGCAACGACGATGCGGTCGATCTTCCGCTCGGCAACTATCGTTTCCAACTGATCAGAACTGCCCAATATTGCTGCTTCGCCAAGTTCCGCCCGTGATCGCGGTGAATCACCATTCTCGACACCCGGGACCGCAACAAATCCGGCAATACGATAGCCCGCGTCACGACGTGCATAGACAATATTCGCTGTCGCCGCAGCAGCCTTGCCGGCACCGAGGATCAGTACCTTTTCGCCCAGGTCGGGATGGCCCGTAAGGTAATGAATGCACGTCCGCCAGCCAAGCAGCAGTACCAGCGTCAAGACAACCGAGTAGATCATCGTCCCGCGGCCTATCATCAATGGCGGAACAAGATAGTAAAGAATAGCAAGGACCGTCCAGGCAATTCCGGTCACCTGCACAAGGCGAAAGAGCAGCTCTCGCCGGTTGTGCATCACGCCATAATCGTAGAGGTCATACAGGTAGATAGTGACCAGGCAGATAACCGCCGCAAGCGCCACCTTGTTCAGGGCGTTGTTCTCGATGACCTGGAAGGCCGTGCCGTCCCAACCCAGACGCAGATAGAGCGCAAGCATGATAGCGATAAAAACTATCGCTACATCGGCCGCTATCAGGCCGGCCATGCGTGGGCTGAATTTGGTACTCATTGCTAACTACAGCTCAGGCCCGTACGGGCTCATTCCGATCGTACAAGCCATATTTGTAATAGCTCTCATCCATCAACGGGACTTCCGACTGGTTCAGTATCGTGCCCAGCATCCTCTCACGGGGTAACGAATCGAGGACCCTGTCAACATCCTTGTATTTTGTGTGCTCCGCCCGAATGACCAGCAGTGCGCCGTCCGTCTGATTGATCAGCAGCGACGCATCGGTAAATATTCCCAACGGCGGGGCATCAATGATAACGAAGTCAAAAAATGTCCTTGCCTCTTTTAGTATCTCAGAAAAACGCGGGCCCGAGATCATCTCCGCGACATCGCTCCGCGGGCTCCCGCCGGGCAAAATGTAAAGGCCGGCGGGCTGCAATTGTATGATCGATTCACTCAGGGATGCCTTTTCAGAAAGTACCTCGGACAAGCCGGATCGTGTCTCGATCCCAAGATATTCCGCAATGCTCGGCCGGCGAAGGTCACTGTCGATGATCAAAACCCGAACGCCGTCCGCCTGCGCAAAAAGCCACGAAAGATTGATAGCCGTGACCGATTTTCCTTCCGACGGCCCCACGCTCGCAATAACGATCGCCTGAAGTTTCCGTTTCTTGCTCCGGTGCAGGATCTGTGTTCTCAGATTTCGATATTCTTCGCAATACGGCGATTTCGGCTCGGTGATAGAAACAAGCCGCGGATTCACCCTTTCGACGTTGACGATAGTGGTAGTAACCTGCGGAAGTTCGCCGAGCGATCCGGTATCGAGGGGCAAGAGCGGCGTCATCCGGGTGCTCCTGTCCGTTACAACGGGAAACACCTTTTCATTTGTGACTGAAACCTCAGTTCTCGGTGCTCCGATACGAAGGTCAGGAGCCGACAGCGGCCCCGCCGGGAGATTATCAACCTCCGGGTCAACGATCGTCTCGACAGCAAGAATGTCTTCGCCCTCGGCCGGAAACTCGCTTTCGTACTTTTGTATTGTCTTTAGAAATTTCATCATTAACCCCCAACGATCGTCACAGGGGAGTTACCTTTCCATTCTCATTTCGCGCCTACGCGGCTCCGGTCTGAAAGAAGCTCGTCATGCCCAACCGGCGTCAAGACCCTGGCCGACCGTACCGCTTCGACCGGCCTGTCGCTGGGCAACACACTATCGCGGTCCGGCAGAAGGTCCAGGTTTTCCGCAACGCTCTCAACCATCTTGCGGCTGATGATCTGATCGCCCGCAGCATAGGCCGCTATCATTGAGTTATCGCAAAGATTATTGATAAGCCTCGGAATGCCTTCCGAACACTGAAATATATAATCGATCGCATACGGCGAAAACAGATTGGGCTGAGGCGAACCAGCGATAAACAGGCGTTCGGTGATGTAACGTTTTACCTCATTCACACTCTCTAACGCCGGCATTACACATCGCAGGGCGATCCGCTGCTTCAACTGCCGCAGGCTCGGCCTCCGCAGCGTCTCAGTCAACTCAGGCTGGCCGGTAAGAATTATCTGAAGATGCTTCGCGTTGTCCGATTCCAGGTTGAGAAGCAGCCGGATCTCTTCCAGAACCTCATCCGGAAGCTCATGCGCTTCGTCCACGATCAAGACCGTACGAAGCCCGCGACGATGCCGATCCTCGAGAAGCTTCGCCATTTCGTTCAGCAACTCGGTCTTGTTTGACCATTCAGTTATCCCAAGCATTTCCGCAATGTGGTGATAAAACTCTTCGATCGACAGATGCGGATTTACGATATACGCGGCCAGGACGCTTGAATCAAGCCGGCGAATTATCCAACGCAAGGCGGTCGACTTCCCAGTTCCGACCTCTCCCGTCAGCACTATCAAGCCCTTTGCCATTTCTATTCCGTAATACAAACTAGCCAAAAGCTCGTTGTAGCTGGGGGTAAAAACGATAAATTTCGGGTCCGGCGTAAGGCCGAACGGATATTCCTTTAAATTGAAAAACTCTTTATACATTCTTGGATCACTTGGGCCCGTCGCCCGACAAATTGCCCGATCTAACTGAACCTCTCAATTATGCGCGACATTTGAAGCGCAATGATCAGTACCGGAATACTGAGTAGAGCGACGACAAGGCCAGCCGCGACCTTTAACAGATGCGTCCGGTAATTTGCTGTTATTTCTTTCTCGGACAGCAGGTCCGGTACCGCAGCCAGCACCGGTAATCCTGTATAATGCTTCGCATCCTCAATACTTTGGATCGTGAACATCCGCGGCAATTCGAGTGCTGCTGCAAACAGAAGGCCAAGGCCGAGGCCCGCTAATGCACCAAAGGCGATAAACAAAGGCCGTTTGGACGCATTTTCAGGTGTTGCCGGCAGATTGGCCGGATCGACGACCCTGATCGATTCGCCCTGGGCATTGCTCTCTCGCTCAACCTGCTGCTGGGCATTGTTGAATTTTTTCTGCAGCTCATCGTAAGCGGACTTTGCAAGGTCCATCTGGTTCGTTATGCCTTCGAGCGCAACCCTGACATTTGGTATCGAATTGATCTTCGACTCCAGCAAGGCGATCTGCCCGGCGTTCTGTGTCAGGTCAAGGTCCTTCGCCTGCAGTTGCTGTTCGACCTGGGCGATCTGGCCCTCGGCCTTGGTCCTGTCTATCTCAAGGCTTTGCTTCTGCAATTCGGCCTTTCGGCTGCCGGCCTGATTAGCCTGCTTCACCCGTATATCGGTATTCTTTGCGAGCTTTTCAAGCTCTTCGTTGATCTTGGCGATCTCAGCTTCTGCCTGAACCACCTCCGGATGCCGTTCACGATACTGCTTTCTCAGCCTTTCAAGCCTCGCTCCCGTCTCCGCCCTCTTTTTAACAAGCTCGGCATACGCCGGCGTATCTTCGATCCGAGACGCCTGTTGGACAGCGGCCTTCGTTTCATTCTCGCCAAAATTCTCGATCAGCCGCATCTGGCTGTTCATCGCCCGAATACTTTCCTGGATCCGACCTTTTTCATTAAGAAGCGATTCCTTGTCTTTTGAGATCGTCGCCTCACGAGTCCGCAAACCCTCAAGCTGGGCAATCAGGCCCTGAGCCGATTCCGGCAGCGTTTCAACGTTACTCGTCATAATGCCGAGCCGCTGTTTTTCCAACGCGTCAAGATTCGTTTTTGCCTGCGAAAGCTGATTGTTAATAAACTCCCGTGTCGTTTCCGCACTTCGCTTTGATTCCACCGATTGTGCCGTCACATACTCTTTCGCCAGTTCGGCGGTCACGTTTCGTGCTTTTTCAGGCGATGGATCGCGGAAGCTTATCCGAAACCCGACGACCTTTTCATTGTCAGCCTTTTCCGGGACCACCAAAATATTCTCCCGCATCCGGTCAACAATACGCTCGACCGGAACGCCCGCGGCACGGTCCGCAGAATATAAATCGAACTTCTGGAGCATTGGCTCCAAAGCTGTTCGGCTAAGTACGGATTGGTTTATCGACTGGAGACGGTTCGAGAGGTCATCGTCCGTGAGTGAAGGCGCCACCTTTTCAGAGATGGCCGGCGGCGTCAGCGTCAGAAACGACGTTGATACATACGTGCTGGGCAAACCGCGAACGACCCAGAAGACCGATACAAAGACAGCAAGCGCCGGAAAGAGAATATGCCACTTCCGTCTCTTTGCCATCCGCAAATACTCTACGGCCGTCCTTTGTCGAAACTCCACACTCATATACCTTGCTCGTTCGGGTGATGCGTTTACGCCTAACTAATGAATTTCACTATAAATTAGTACGAAAGCATACAAAATTCTAGAGAAATCGTTCAAACAGCCATTTAATCCGGCAAAAACTCCACGAGATCGTCGGCAAGATGCCCCGTCAGGTCGATCGCGGCAGCCAATGAGTGCTGAGGATCTTTGCCAAGCGGCGTCATTACTCTCACCAGGCCTCCATCAGATCGCCGCCGGACTACGCTGTCGATCGCCGTATATAACTTGTCCTCGTACTCGCTCACAAATGTGCGACCACGCCCTTGATACCAATAGATCAAATATTCCTGGTGCTCGCCCCGATTCACGAGATACAGATTCGCGGTGAAATGCCGCCCGTTCGGTGTTGCGATCTGAAGGCTCCGCGGCTCGGTCATTTCCCAGCCAGTTCCCGGCAAACAGTTGAGCGGGCTGTGGTATGTGGACCCGCCGCGCTGCGACGCATAATAACCGACATAGATATTTAACCTTTTGCCGGGGCCATAGTAGTCACGCATTACATAATCGCTCGCCCGCAACACGCTTTCGCTTTCCTCATCGAACCGGATGTCCGGGTTTCGCTGCTCCCAGGCTCCTAACTGCGCCGGGATCTCCTTTAGAGGCCGACGGTCGGCGTGCAATTCGCCGCGATACTGAAGCCAGTTCACAAAACCGCCACAAACTGAAACCACCAGCAATATGGTCCACGCCCTTGTTATCGGAACGAGACGGCGTGATCGTTCCTCCTCCGAAAGCAGTTCATATTCATCGTCGGCCATCTTCTCGTTACGAAGGCAACGGCCCAACACCATGTTAAGGCCGAGCAATATCAACAGCGCGGCAAAAAAGACGGCTGATCCAGAGAGGTCATGCCACAGGCCTTCTACCGCGTCATGGCCGTAGAAATACGCAATAACGCCTGTGATCATTACCCGGGCCGCATTTGTGACCAAGGCAACCGGTACGGCCAGCGTCATCAGCAGCACGGTCCGCTGAATATCTTTTGCAAAAAACAGCCCTCTTAATCCATGGCTAAACGAATCGCGCCGGTCCCGCGTAAAATAACCAAGGATCAGCGCAAGCGTGATCAAAGTCACCAATGACCGGATACCACTGCACGCTTCTACAACTTCGAGGCTAACTATTTCGCCGGTGACGCGGAAAGGTATCTCGATAACATTGCCCATACGCACGGCTGGAATTCCGATAATGTGCATGCCGGCATCCGCCATTCTCGAAGCAAGCATCTGCAGCGGAAGTGCTATCT
>CAUJFK010000038.1 GCA_963169175.1 Acidobacteriota bacterium
ATCGGGTGTGCGTGCGCTGCATCATCGGCTTGTCCGGTCGGGTGTGAAGACAAACTATTATGAGATCGAGTCCGACGACGGGCACGATGCGTTCCTGAGCGACACCGTTGAAATGTCCAGAGTACTCAAAGAGATCTTAGATCGTGAGCATTCACGAACCGCGCGGCATATTGCTGACGTACCGCGCGCGGCTGTTTTTTGCATAGGAGGCGTCAGCAAAGCTGCATGAGTGATGAAAAAGTAGAACATAAGCTGCCGCCTTATATTTTGAGCGGCAAGTCAGCGGTGATCACAGGAGCTTCGCGCGGCATAGGCCGTGCGACTGCACTACGATTTGCCGAAGCCGGTGCAAACGTTGCCGTAAATTATCTGAACAGCGAAGAAGAAGCTGAATCGGTCGTACGCGAATGCCGCGAGCTTGGTGTCAAAGCGATCGCAGTGCAGGCCGACGTGGCTGATCCGGCCGAAACACAGCGGCTGATCGATACTGCCGTCAGCGAGTTCGGCGGTGTTGAGATAGTGGTCGCAAATGCTGGAATTTGGGAAGGCGATCCGATTGAAGACATGGCCGAGGAGCTTTGGGACCGTGTTGTGGATGCGAACCTGAAAGGTACCTGGTCGATCTGCCGGGCGGCAATACCAAACCTCAAGTCAAACGGCGGCGGTTCGATCATTATTGTGTCCTCGACCGCAGGCCAACGCGGCGAGGCCGGATATTCGAACTACGCGGCGTCGAAAGGCGGCCAGATCGCGTTCACGAAAGCTCTTGCGAATGAGCTTGCGCCAAAGATACGAGTCAATGCGGTGGCCCCCGGCTGGGTCGATACTGGTTTGAACGACGATGTTTTCTGCGATCCGGCATTCGTAAAACGTGTTGTCGAGGGCATCCCGCTTAGACGCGTCGCGACGGCGGATGACATCGCATTGTCGATCGTGTTCCTTGCCTCGGATTGGTCACGACATATTACCGGCGAAATATTAAATATAAATGGCGGCGCGGTGTTATGCGGCTGATTGTGACAAAAGGCACAGAGGAATATGATGGACGGTGGTATTCAAAAACAGGTCAAAACTATGAATACGAACGATCTTAAAAGTTTCCAGAGCCGCTTTAGCGAGATTCCGGTTAGTTCATCATATATCGAGAATCTCGTCGGTAATACTCCGCTGCTGGCGGTGCATTGCCATTACAAAGGCGAACGCCGGACCGTGTTTGCAAAGGCGGAACATTTGAACCTTTCGGGCAGCATTAAGGACCGAATGGCATTTCACATTCTAAAGTCGGCCTATCGCGACGGGCTGATCAAAAAGGGCGACACGATAGCCGAGGCAACGAGCGGCAATACCGGCATCTCGTTTTCCGCGATCGGCAGTGCCTTTGGCAATCCTGTCCATATATTTATGCCGGAGTGGATGAGCCAGGAGCGCATCTCGCTGATGAAAAGCTTTGGCGCACAGGTAACATTGGTCAGCCGTGACGAGGGCGGATTTCTCGGCAGTATCGAACGCGCGGATTCGCTTAAGGTTGAACAGGGCAGCGTTTTTCTGCCGCATCAATTCTCGAACCTTGCGAATTGTGAGGCACATTATGTTTCAACCGGGCCTGAGATCTGGGCGCAATTGTCCGCGGCCGGTTTTAAACCCGATGCATTTGTTGCCGGTGTCGGGACCGGCGGGACGATCATGGGCACCGGGGCCTATTTACGGGAACAGGACCCGCGGATAAAAGTTCATCCGTTGGAGCCGTCCGAATCGCCGACGCTGTCGACCGGGCACAAGGTGGGCAGCCATAGGATACAGGGAATTTCGGATGAGTTTATCCCCGACATATGTGAGCTCGATAAACTTGACGAAGTTGTAAATGTTTCGGATGGCGACGCAATATTGATGGCGCAGAAGCTGGCCGCAAAACTTGGTTTGGGCGTCGGCATCTCATCGGGTGCGAACTTTTTGGGGGCGCTGCAATTGATGACCGAATTAGGGAATGATGCGGTAGTTGCGACCGTATTTCCGGACGACAATAAGAAGTATCTTTCGACCGATCTCGTGCGCGATGAACCGGTGCTTGACGGATATCTTTCGCCCGATGTAGAGCTGTTCGGATATCAGGGCATTGCGCGGCCAAACGCGTCAAACATACAGGCGGCTTATGCCGCGGCCGCTGCGGACGAAACTTGACATTGACATAGGAAACGGAGGAACTTCTCACTAACAGTGAGCGATATATCGGCCCCAACAGTAATGAAATTCGGCGGCACGTCGGTGGGCGACGTGGCCGCTTTTCAACGTGTGATACATGTTGTCGCATTGCAGGCGGAACGACGGCCGGTCGTTGTCGTTTCGGCAATGACAAAGGTTACGGACGCATTGCTGGCTGCGTTTGACACCGCAAAGAAGGGCGATCTTGCTGGGGCCATCGGCTCGCTGGAGCCGCATTTTGCACGACACGTTGAGGTTTCGAAACATTTTATTCCTGACGGAACGACGAATCTGTTCGACGCCGAACTTGAGTTTGCGCGGAAAGAAATTTCTGATCTGCTGATGCGAGCTTCGCGCCGTTCGCTGCCGCTTTCGATGTTGAAAGACGCCGTCGTTTCATACGGTGAACAATTATCGTCACGCCTCCTGGCCGAAGTGCTGAAAAGCAGTGGTGTGAGTGCACGGCAATTTGATTCACGGAGGTTGGTCGTCACTGATGATGAATTCGGCGCGGCCCAGCCGATCTGGGAAGAGACTCGCGATCTTGTCAGGCTTGATCTGGGACAGTCGATAGACGCCGGCGAGATTCCCGTAGCCGGCGGATTTATCGCCGCCAATCGTGCCGGGGAAACAACGACGCTGGGACGCGGCGGCTCCGATTATTCAGCGGCACTCTTCGCGGCGGCGTTGAATGCCGGTGAACTGCAGATCTGGACGGACGTGACAGGCGTAATGACCTGCGACCCGCGCATCTGCGACGATGCTCGGACGATTCCCGTTTTAAGCTATGAAGAGGCGGCCGAGCTTGCATATTTCGGCGCCAAGGTACTGCATCCGAAAACGATAAAGCCCGCGGTCGATCACGGCATTCCGGTGCGTGTCTGCAATACCTTCGAACCCGATGAGATAGGCACAATGGTGTTAGGCGAGGCAGGAGAATCGCCAAGCCGCATCAAATCGATCGCCCACAAAAAGAACATTACGATCCTGCGAATAACATCCGCAAGGATGCTCGGCAGCTATGGTTTCATGAGCGCCGTTTTTCAGGTGTTCGAGAGGTACCGGACGGTCATTGACGTCATCTCTACTTCAGAGGTTTCGATCGCATTGACGCTTGACGATACCGCCGAGATCGAAAAGATAGCCGCCGACCTGTCTCGCCTCGGCGATGTCGAGGTAGAACCTGGCTACGCTGTCGTCTGCGTCGTGGGCAACGGCCTGCGGGCCTCGACCGGACTTGCAGCAAAGATATTTTCAACGATCGATGACGTAAATATCGCCCTCGTCTCGCACGGAGCATCGAGCGTGAACTTGACATTCGTCGTTAAGGAAGATGTGGCGGCGGACGTTATCAAAAAGCTGCACAAGGATTTCTTTTGATATGATAAGCTAGCGCCAGGAGACGATGCATTTATGTCGGTAACGGTGGAAATCTTGGACGCGAAAAATCTGAAGCGGGTTAGAATACTGCTTGGGGTGACTGACGACGCTGAAGCGGTGAAGATCTCGATTGAGAAAACCTTGAAATCTTTCACCGCCGAAAAACCAGATAGATCGTCTCTTGATTTCAATGATGAAGACTGGGAGGAGTTGTTCGCGCAGCCCATGATTCCGTCGAGCGTTATCGACGAAGCTATACGTAAAGAGAGAGAATGATTTGAAATATGTCGTTCTGGGACACGAGTGCGATAGTGCCGCTGTGTGCGTAAATGAGGGCCGTTCACAATCAGCGAGAAGATTGTGGCGGCTTTTTGATGAGCACTTCGTTTGGTATGAGGCCGCCGTCGAGATCGAGTCCGCTTTTGCTCGATTAGAGCGGGAAAGTAGGCTTGTATTTTCTGCTTCCGCGGTAGCACGGAAACAGTTTGCGAAGGCAGAATCGAATTGGATCTCCGTCGAGACCACGAGTCGAGCCATTGAACTTGCGTGTACTTTTCCGCGACGATACGGACTCAGAGCACTCGACAGCCTCCAGCTTGCCGCGGCGCTGATTTGGTGCCGCGAGCATCCGAAAAGTAAAGACTTTGTTTCTGGGGACGCTCGATTGCTGAAGGCTGCAGATGCGGTTGGATTCACAGTTCATATTCTATCTTGAAGCACGAAAAACTCACGGGAATCAGTACGTGAAATTTGACGAAGTCGTGAACGTCGTGGATAAACCCTTAGCTTTTAGAACCGACGGATTCTTTGAATGGCTGAACCAACAGCATCTGGATCAAAAATGAATCTTTTCGAACTTACAAAATCCCTGATGTCCATCCCATCCACTTCGGGCGAAGAGGAAGCGGTTGGGTTTTGGCTGCGTGATCATCTGCGATCGCTTGGCTGGAAGGTGGAACTGCAGCCAGTTTCGGAAAATCAGAACAACGTCATCGCTTATCTGAACG
>CAUJFK010000039.1 GCA_963169175.1 Acidobacteriota bacterium
TATTGCTGTGGCTCGCATTTTCCGGCGGTTTCCGATTGTATCTGCATTATTTTAATACCTATAATCGGGCGTACGGGTCGCTGGGTGCCGTGATCATTTTGATGCTTTGGATGTTCTTGAGCGGGACAAGCATACTTATCGGTGGTGCCATAAATTCGGTCCTTGCGGAGATGGCGGCGGCGAAAGCGAAAACGGGCGAGAGAGAGCAGGGAGATACCGATAACCCTTTGACTAGCAGTGTTTAAGACGCTACTTTTATCTATTACGTGAACTTTATGTCTTTGATGTTGGATGAAATATTGGAACAGCCCGCTGTGCTGCAAAGGACCATCGACGCCGAACGCGAAAAGATGACTCGCCTGGGCGATTTTCTCAGGCAGAAAGATATTGATCTGATCGTGATCGCAGCCCGCGGAAGTTCAGATAATGCTGCACTTTTTGGCCGCTATCTGCTTGAAATGACTACGGGTATCCCCGTATCGTTGTCTGCACCTTCGGTGTATACGCTGTATAACGCGAAACTTCGCCTTCACCGTGCGTTGGTTATTGGCGTGTCGCAATCCGGCGAAGGTGTTGACATCAATCTGGTGCTTGAGCGGGCAAAAGAGGCTGGAGCATTCACGGTCGGCATCACAAACGAAGCTGAATCAACGATGGCACGCTTGGCGGACGAAACGCTGCTTATCCACGCCGGGCGTGAAAAGTCGGTCGCGGCAACCAAAACATACACGGGGCAAATGCTCCATTTCTATATGCTCGCGGCCGCGATAGGCGATAAACGCCTTGATTATCATCGGATACCGGAATTTACCGAGAAAGCACTTGAACTTTGCCCGGCCGTGGAAGAAATGGTTCAGCGGTACGCGTTCATGGAAAACTGTGTCGTGGTCGGCCGCGGCGTGAATTATGGCAATTCATATGAGCTGGCGCTCAAATTGATGGAAACGTGCTATGTCGTCGCCGAGCGATTTTCATCGGCCGACTTTTTCCATGGCCCGCTTGCTATCGTTGAGCGCCGCTTCCCTGTTATCCTTTTCGGGCCGGCCGGCGTGACCCAGCCCGGAAATATCGATCTGCTAAAGCGGCTTAAGGAGTTGCACGCCGACTGCCTTTCGATAACCAACAGCCGCGAGATCGCGTCGCTGTCTGCGAGAAACCTTGCATTGCCGTCCGATATTGATGAGATACTTACCCCGATCCCGTTCGTGGTCCCGGCCCAAATGTTTGCGGCGTATCTATCTGTGGCTAAGGGGCTCGACCCGGACGCACCGCGATCGCTGACAAAGGTCACAAAGACGATCTGAACAATTGGCGATCCGCTCGATCGGACTAGCAGATCGTATTAATTCAATCGCAAGTACTTTTGTGCTGTTTGTGTCTTCAACCTGGTGATCTTTGTGTTAAAAAAGAGGCTAAAAACAGAGGCAACAAAGGGCGGACGCAAAGTTCTCGAAAACAAAGATCCGCAAGAAGCTGCTTACAATTATGGGTTGCAGGCGGCTAGACAGTTGAGACGGCCCGCAGCAATGCTTCGCGCATTTCACCCGCCGAACGCCAACGAAGGTCAATTTGCTTGGCAAGGGCTGTTTCGATTACGGCGGCAACACGAAGCGGCACGTCCGCGATCCGCGACGTAATGGGGATGATCGGTTTCTCAAAAATGGCCTTCACGGTCTCGGAGATACCGGCATTCGGTGAAATATCGAGTGCGTGGGCACCGGTAAGAAGGCTATATGCCGTCATACCGATCGCATAGATATCGGACGGCGGGCGAACTTCCTTAAAATCACGGACCTGTTCCGGCGGCATATAAGCGATCGTGCCGGCAACATCGCCAACCATCGTCACACCGCTCATTCCCGTTTGCTTGTAGCTTTTTGAGAGGCCAAAATCTGTAAGTTTGGAAAGATAGCCCGGATAGCTCCCGTTTACGAGGATGTTCTGTTCTTTAATGTCACGGTGAACAAATCCCTTTCCGTGAGCAAAATCGAGTGCGGCAAGTGTTTGCTCGATGATCTTCGCCACTTCTTTATAGCTAAGTTTGCCGCCGCGGACCTTTGCAAGCTTCGCGGCGTCCATACCGCTGACATATTCGGTCACAAGAAATACGATTCCGTTATGCGTTCCGTGCTCGATGTAGCTAACGATGTGAGGATGCTGCAGAGATGCGGCAACCTCTATCTCACGCATAAACCGCTTCAGCGACTGTTCGCTGACCGCAACCTCGGGCAGCAGTGTCTTGATCGCGACTGCCTGGCCGTCCTTCTCGGAGCGGGCCAACATAACGCTTCCCATTCCGCCCTGGCCGAGGACGCGCATCATTTGATAGCCGGGTATCGGCTGCGGATTTTGACGAAGCTTTTCGCGGCAGTCATCACAGACGAACGAGAGTTTTGCGTCAGGCCGTGATGCCTCGGCATTGGAAGGAACGCCGCAATTGAGGCAAAGGACCGTGATCAGCGAGGGCTCGGTCTTATCTATCCTTGCATACGGCTCGAACGGCAACTCGCTCGGCTCGGCGGCAACCTCGACCTCGAGGACGGTCTCGCCGCCCTGGATGCGGTCGCCGTGTTTAAGGTGGGCCGTATCGACCCGAATTCCGTTTACAAAGGTACCGTTTGTCGAATCAAGATCGCGAAGAAAGCATTGCGGTGGGGCGATCTCAAGAATACAGTGGTGACGCGAGAAAAAACGGTCGTGCGGCAGGCAAAATTGAGCATCCTCGCTTCGCCCGATCATGAATGTATCGTGCTGATCAAATGTGAAGGCGCGTCCGGTTTGCGGCCCGGCCACGACATGAAGGGTAACACGCATCAGCTAAAGGTAAACACTTAATAATACTGGTATTTCCGAACTCGATCGGATCTACATATTTCCTATAAGCGCCAGTAGTACATAGAACAGTATAAACGCTAAATACAAAACGATAAAAACGCCCGCTGAGATTATTCCGCCGAGGGCGAATCCCCGCCCGCCGTATCGGGTGGGATCCTTTTTGATCTGCGATAAGGCGATAAAGCCAGTAATAAGGGCCGCCGGCGATAAAACAAACCCCGAAGAACAGCACCATCCGATAGTAACAGCACCAACCCCGAGCCCAAGTGAGACGACCGCCAGCGTCTGATTTGGCGAAACATACGTCGGGAACTGAGAAAACGGCACATTCGGCTCGTTTCCCTGCCATACGGCCGGTGCGGCCTGGGGCGGCTGCCAATTGGCCTCGTTCGTTACGCGGGCCGACCCCATAAACTCAGTTGGCGGCGGATCATCGGCAAAGCTAGATCTATCGGCATAGGTGCGCGTCGGAGCATCTTCCGCCATATAGCTTAGAAGTTCTCCGTCGTTATAACAGAAATTCAGATCCTTGTCCGTATAGGTCTGGCCGCACTTTGGACACTTTTTCATTCGGTAGCGAGTTTCGTTATTTCACTATCTCAAGATTCTTAAAGGCGATGTTTACGGCATCTCCGGTATAAAGGCCGACAACGCCGCCCTTATATCCGTAGCTGTTCTTTATTGTCGTGACCATATCACCGTTGATATACAGCTCTATCCGTTCGGGAGTATCACGCACCTCAAGAGTATTTTCGTCCGTTCCCGATTTGATGGCGTTTGAGGAGGTCCAGTTAACGACGTCGATCTCTTTGCCCGGCTGGTGGCGAACAACACGATATTTCTGCCCTTTGGTATCGATCAGAAATGCGTAGCCTTTCTGCAGCGGCGTCGGGTTGCTGTGGAAGACGATCCCATAGCCAAGGGACGAATCCGCGCCGTCAACGTTGCGAAGAACGACCGTCGAACTGGCACCTTCAGTCTTGTAACCTTCCGGCGCCGCAACCACGTAATAGTACCCTTTCTTCTTTGAGCTCATAAAGAACTCGCCGTTTCGGAATGCCGTATTCCCAAAGTCGGAGTTCTCACGGACCCATTCATTGAGATCGATCGACTGGACCTGGTTTCGCGGAAACGGTGAAGGGGTTGGGGTCCCGCCACGTCGTGTCGGCGACGGGGAAGGCCCGTCAGTCGCATTAGTATTTGTATTCGTGTCGATCGTCGATAGAAAAATTCCAATCCCCACAATACCGCCGCCGCACACCAAACCGAGAAGGCCAAGGATGACCAGCACCCATATCCAGGTCTTCGACGACTTTTTCGGCTGCATCGAATAGTTCCCTTGATTGCCGAATGACGACTGAATTCCCTGCTGGCCGCCCGCCGAATTTGGATCGGTGAACCGCGCCTGGTTCATCATCACGGTCTCCGGCGGCTCATTCGCGAGCGTCAGTACCGACCCGTCTTCCAGACAGAAATTCAGACCGTCGTCGGTGTAGGTCTTTCGGCAACTCGGGCAGATCTTCATTGATACGTTCCTTATGAGGTGTTCGTCACGAACCCCGTGGTCTGTGACATTATACGCATTTTGCTTTTGAAACGCGACTAATCAAGCCCCAGGCCGCATCGGCCGCAGAACTTGATATGTTGCGGGAAGGAGTTGTTGCACCGTCGGCAGATACGCTCGGCCTGCTGGGCTGTTTGAAGGCGGGACGGGTTCGTAGCAAAACTCGCCGGCTGGCTGATCGGAAGCGGCGCGGTTGGGCCGATACTAAGCCCGCACCGTCCGCAAAAGCGCGAGTGTTCTGGAAGCATGTTGCCGCATCTGGGACACGGAAATGAGTTGGGCGATTCACCCGGACTGATCATTACAAACGAACGATTCCCACAGCGTCCGCAGAATTTTACGCCTTCGGCAAATCGAGATTGGCAATTTGAGCATGCGACAATGCCCGGCATCAGGCTTGAATTAACGCCGCTGCTGCTAGATCCCTGTGACGGGTTCGGCTGGCTGCCCGCATCAGCCTTTGATCTCAAATGGGCCTGGATAACCTGCTCGCTGGCTTCTTCGCGGATCTCAATGACCCGCTCATCATCGCGTTCACCGGCCTTGGCAACACGAAGAATATGCTGTCCCGGAGGAATATTGCTTAATACAACACGTCCGGAACTACCCACGCTTGCCTTTCGCTCATCATCGACATAGACCTCGGCCGCCGCCGGCGCCAGAACTATCAAACGTGTTCCGCCCGAACGACGGGCCTCATCCACGTCAGCCGCGGCCTGTTCGAGATCGGCGATCCAGTCCGCGACGGACGAGTGCCGCTTCGCAGGTTCTATCTCAAGCGAGCGCATGATCACATGTTCAACGTCCGCCGGAATATCCGACCGGATCGAGGAAAGAGGCGGGGCCTGATGCATTATCTTCTGCATCACGAGCTGCATCATGTCGCCCGAGAATGGCGTTTTGCCGCCAAGCATCAGATAGGCGATCGTTCCGAGAGCGTAGATATCCGCTCGAACGTCAACGCCCATTTCCGGCTGCATCTGTTCGGGCGACATAAATTCCGGTGTTCCGATAATGCCGCGTGAGGAAGGCGTCGCGTTAGAACTGAAATCGGTCACCGTCTGGCTCGTTATCTTTGCTAACCCAAAGTCGCCGACCTTGATAAAGCCGTCGCCGCCCTTGCTCTTTTGCATCAGGAAGATATTGGCCGGCTTTAGGTCACGATGAAGAATGCCAAGATCGTGCGCCGCGTCAACGCCGTCGGCGATCTGCCTGAGCATCCTTACCGCTCGCTTGACGGGCAGCGTACCCTCGCGGCGAAGCAGCCTGTGGAGTGTCTCACCCTCGACGTACTCCATTACGAGATAGAAGATCCCGTCGGATGTTTCGCCAAAGTCGGTTACGCTTACTGTGTTCGGATGCTGGATCGACGCGGCCGCCTGAGCTTCGCGTTCAAATCGCGCGATCGCCTCACCTTCCTGCAGGTCGTCGCTGTTCAGGATATCCTGACGAACCGTCTTGACAGCTACATTTCACGACGCAAACTTTGTGTCCCGTGCCAGATAGACCTGCCCCATCG
>CAUJFK010000040.1 GCA_963169175.1 Acidobacteriota bacterium
CAATATTGATCGTAGTTCGGGTGGGCCATCATCTCATCCCAGAACCCGACCCGCGTGCCGATTCCTTTTTCGTAATAATCAGCGACCTCTTTCAAACCGCCGAGGTCGAGATAGAAATTGTAGCCATCGGTCATCGGCCGCCCGGCCCAAGGTTTTATGTAATCAGGTTTATCGGTCGGAGCGGGGCGTAGCTGGCCCATGAACGTGAAGAACGAATAGTTCTGAGCAAGGAACAATGCGCCGTTGTGATGAATATCGTCGCCATGGAACCAGACAGAGACCGGAGCCTGCGGCGAACAGGCTTTCAACGCCGGATGCGAATCGATCGAACCGGCGGACGTATAAAATCCCGGATACGAGATGCCGTATGTTCCAACACGGCCGTTATTGTTCTCGACATTTTTTACCAGCCAATCGATCGTGTCGTAGGTGTCGGTCGATTCATCGATCTCGCTCGGCTTTGTGTTTGCGATATCTGGCCGCACATCTTCCCAAACGCCTTCCGACCGCCAACGGCCGCGCACATCCTGATAGGCAAAGATATAGCCTTCGCGCGCGAACAGATAATTCGGGCCGACGGTATTTTTAAAGCTATCGGGGCCGTACGGGCCGACGGTATATGGCGTTCGGTTTAGCAGTACCGGGTATTTTTGCGACTTATCTTTCGGTTCATAAATTACCGTGAAGAGTTTTACGCCATCGCGCACCGGGATCATTACCTCGCGTTTGGTGTAATTGGTACGAAGATATTGACCGACCTCTGCCTGTGTCGATGCTGGGAGCTGGGCAAAAAGCGGAAGGGCTGAGACCAAGGACAGAACAAGGACAACGAGAAGGGACCTGATTCGCATAATTCCTCCGAATTAAAGGTGTGATGATAAGAATGATTTTCGCGTACTTGGGAGAAAAAGTGAAGCCCGGAAGCAAGCCCCAGAGTTTGCTCATTGTATGTGCGGATCAAGCGGAGATATTGCTTGATGATTCTTCTTATTCTTTTTTATTCTGTTTAGTGCCTGCGTCAGGCCTCGCCATCACGAAATGCACGAATCAAGAACGCAAATATCGAGAACGCAATATAATGTCCGAAAGCGTTCTACTGCCGCATTTCGTCTATCATGCCGGCTATGGTGTTCCTTAGGTGCTCAGTAACAGCCTCATGTTTGCTATTCTCTGATCGCGGCGTTCCCTGATCTTTGCCCGCAGGCTCTGTATCGAGACCGCCCGTGCCGTTCGCTTTGCCAGACGACGCCAGAGTTTTTTCCAAAACCTCGCTCGGATAAAATGGTTCACCAAACCGCACCTTCACCTTTGCAAGGCGGATCCTGTTTGAGCGCCGCGGCCAAACCTTGTACAGCCCGTCCAAAGCAACAGGCAGGATCGGCAGATCAAGCTCGGTCGCGAGAATTGCGGCGCCATTTTTAAAGCTGTGCAGTCGCCCGTCGTAGGAACGCTCGCCCTCCGGGTATATATTCAACAACTTTCCGCGCTTCAGGCCGATGGCGCCGGCACGCATCGCTTTCATAAGCTGCGTGTCAGGGTCCACCGGAACGACGTGCAGCAGCGAAGCAACGAATCTCATGAAGCGGGTCGTGAAAAAATGGCTGGCGCCAACATGGAATGTATTTCGAAAGAGATCCATCGGATAAAGTGAACAAACCACGAAAGGATCGAGAAAGCTCTGGTGATTGGGGCAGATGATAAAGGGCCGCTTCATTCCACGAAGGTGCTCGATGCCCTTGACCTCGAGCCGCAGGAACAACCGGCAAAGCAGGTTGAAGGTCTTGTATCCTGCGAAAACAAGGGCAAGAAAGACGGGACGATTTTTGAGTGCCCGCCTAAGTTCAGGGATGTCGTCGTCCGCATTTTTAAGGATCGACTCCCACGTTTTTTCATCACCATGCGCCTGTGCTTCGCGGGACCCATCCTGTTGATCCGATCTCGTTGCGGCGGCCGGCGTAGTTTCTAAATATGGTTTGGCGGCGGCGGCAAGATCGATAAGTTCGCGAACGGTCAATGCGCGGGCGGCGTCTTCAGTTGAAAAGTCCACGCCAAGCTTCATTTCAACAGCGGCAAACGTTTCGGCCCGCTCAAGCGAATCGAGCCCGAGATCGATCTCGAGGTTCATATCCGGGTGAATGTCGGAGGCGTCTTTCGCATGGATGCGGATGATCTCAATAACTGCCGCTCCTATCTCTGACGCCAATGTCTCCTTGTCACCCGCGGTCAGTTCCCATGTGCGCTGAGGGCGGTCGGAACCGCTAATTTCACCGGCCTCGATGGCATGTTTCAGTTCAAACCGCTTGATCTTCCGCGTTGCAGTGCGCGGAAGCGGGTCGATCCGGATAATGTAGTCACGGACACGCTGATATTCAGGCAGCTCGCGGCCAAGGTCATCCATCGTGTAGCGCACGGCTTCTTTGGCATTGGAAATATTGGCCTGCCGCAGGTATTCAAGATCAGGCACGACCACCGCTGCAAGCTTCTCGGCCCCTTCACGCTGCTCGGGATCTTTGATGCCGACTACCGCGAGCTCTTCGATGAACGGTGTTTTAAGATAGTGGGCCTCGAGGTCCTCGGGATGAACATTCTTTCCTGATGGAAGCACGATGACATCCTTTGCCCGGCCGACTATATATAAATTACGGCCGCGATCGATACGGCCGAGATCGCCGGAGCGAAACCACCCGTCGGCGGTGAATGCTCCGGCCGTCGCCGCCTGATTTTTGTAGTATCCCTTAAAAACAACATCGCCGCGGATCAGTACCTCGCCGACCCCATCTTTATCAGGCGATTCAATACTGATCTCCGTCCCTCGCATCGCTCTGCCGACGGATCCGACGCGGTTGTCCTTTTCAAATGTCGCCGTCGCGGCACCGCTGGTTTCGGTCAGGCCATAACCCTGCACAATAGTGAATCCAAGCCGGTGAAGATCGACTGCGACCGCTGCATCAAATCGTGATCCTGCGGAGACCGCAACGCGGAGGGCACAGCCAAAAGAGTTATGCACTTCTTTGAAGAAAAGCTTGCCCATGTTTTGGCCGAACGCTCCGCGAAGGGAGCCGTTCAGGGCGAGCAATGCGCGAAACAAAACTCTTACCGGACCCGGTTTGGCGGCGACGGCATCGAAGATCTTCTTGTGGAACATGTACCACAACCGAGGGACCGTTGTCAGGATCGTTGGTTTGAACTCCTTCATCGCGGTCGCAAGCTCGGCCGGAGACAGTTCCTTGAGGTATCCAACTTCGCAGCCGACCGTGGTTGCGACCCACAGATTGACGATTTGCAGATACGCGTGAAAAAGCGGCAGAAGGCTCAGGATGCGTTCCGACCGTTCAAAGCGGAGGATCTCATCGATCCCGGTCAGCTCCGCAATGATATTTCCGTGCGTGAGCGGTACGCCTTTGGGTGTTCCGGTCGTCCCACTCGTATAAATGAGCAGAGCGATGTCGTCCGGCTCGATCGCGGGCCGGGCCGCGGCATATTCGGCGGGGAAAGCGGACGCGGCCCAGTTATTGAAGTTTTCACGGCCAGGGGTAGCAGATGTTTCCTTGTCGCCACCGTCGGTAGGCCCGGGTTTTGATTGCAATGGCCAGACGACGATCGGGACGCGTTGCTTAAGCCGGTTTTCGATCTCGCCGATGAATTTTTCTTCCAGGTCGGCGGAAATGAAGGCGAGCTTTGCCTCCGAGTTTTCAAGAAAGTTGGCCAGCGTTTCGACCTCGCCGTGCGGATCGACCGGCACACAGACGGCACCGTGATAAAGGATCGCCAGATAGGCGAGCGCCCAGCACGGGTGGTTTTCTCCGATCAATGCGATGCGATCGCCTTTCTTAATTCCCCATCCGCCAAGGCGCCATGCTATCGAGCGAATAAATTGGAGGCTTTCGCCAAAAGTATATATTTGCGAATCATCCCCAACCACACGCATCGCAACGCGGCCCGCGTTGGATTCGAACGTATCGATGAGCCGTGTTATGTAGGAATCTGCCATATGCGGCAAAGCTGTGCCGTAGCTAAAGCGAGATCTTCCAACTTGTTCCGAGAACATTGATCGAACTCGGACGCGAAAAGTTATCGCCCTGGTATAGATAATAGAATCGGACCGTAAATTTTTTATTGACCTTCTTTTCCAAACCGAACGAGAGACGATTGCGTGCAAATCGGCCGGAGACGGAATCGTAGAATGCCTCGTCTGTGACATAGACGGAAGAATCCTTGATAAAAGTATCCGGGAGTTTCCGTTTTATCGTGATCAACGGGCGGTAACGCCATGAGTTCCGGCCCGGCTTGCTCCGCTGCTCGAATTGGCTGCGGTGTGAAATCGCAACCGCCTCGATCGGGAATCGATAGTTGATCTTAACGCCGGCCCGATACTCGTACCTAAATCGACCGGCGGAATTCCGCACCGATACCGCCATAACAAACGGCGCCACAGAGATCGCCTTTGTTGCTTTATACGTAATGCCGGTACTGAAGCGGGCACTATCGGCCTGCGAGATATTCTTGCCAAGCCACAGCGTTCCGATAGCATTGAAGGCAAATTTATCGTTCAGCGGGACTGACAGATCGATGTCATTCCATGATTGCAGGTCCGTGTCGTCATGGTCCTGGGCGACGGCCGCAGCCGACAAAACAGCGAATAGCAGCGGCAGCAGTGCCGCTACATTCAACCAGCTTCTCTTGGCGACGGAAAGGTAAGGCGCCATTCGTGCGATGAGCAATTTTCTATCTTCAGGCGAAATCTTTACAGTTGAGACGTGTCAGTGAAGTTTAACCAAAACGAGCCGCCAATGCCAACGTCACACTTGATCCCGCGGCACACGGACCCTCAGGGCGGCCGGAACGATCTCGTAAACAGCGGGCAGCCGGCCGGGCAGTTCGCCGTCGGTTTCGAGGTGAATGTCAGCTTCCGGGTGCGCTGGCGCGATCTCGATCCGCCGGGTCAATGTGCTCTTTACCTCGGCCAGGCCCAGATGCGAGCCGTTGTATAAGGTATAGGCGTTGAGCAAGACCTTTGCGGTGCGAATGTCGCCGATATTAACAATGTCGAGTTTGCCGTCATCCAGCTTTGCGTTGGGTGCGATCATCATGCCGCCGCCAAAATAGCGGGCGTTTGCGATACAGAAATTCACTGTGTGAACTAGTTTCTCTTCGCCGCCATCAATGCGCACCTTGACGGTAATCGCATCCAGCCCGACAACTTCTGTCAACGTCGATAGCGCAAAATTTGCACGGCCGCGAACACCGCCGAGCGGCAGCCAATCAAGTGCTTTGTTCGATTTTACGCGTTCTATGATCGAAGCAGCGAGGCCAAAGGACGAGACATTTAGAAAATATCGCGTGATCGTTTCGCCCGAATGCCCTTGAAACGTAACGCGGCCGGCGTCCATCCTTTTTGTCCCGCCATCACGCAATGCACGAGCGGCATCGCGCGGCGACTGCGGCATTCCGAGGCTCCGGCGAAAGTCGCCGCCCGTACCCGACGGCATGACGCCAAGCTCGACATCTTTTCCGCTTTCAATAATGCCGTTGGCAACTTCATTGATCGTACCGTCGCCGCCGCAGGCAATGATAAACTCACGGCCCGCCTCTGCCGCATTTCGCGCAAGGTTCACTCCATCACCCGCGGCTTTGGTAAACGCGATATTATACGCCCCGAAATGCGCACGCAGGTCGCTTGCGGTCCCTGACCAGCTTTCTCTGGTCGAACCGCCCGCCGATCTTGGATTGACGATGATGAGGGGAAGCATCTGTTGAGGAAATTATGAAAGCACGGCTTGGGAGTGTCAATGAGCCTCATAGAGAACGGCAAGATCCGGAATAGGTTAGACATGAAAATCTCCTTTTCACTTAAAACTTATCCCGTGTCACCTATTCCGGATCTGTTCTTTCTATCTTGTCGCGTGTGCGAACGCCCGATCAAACGACCAACGTGGAGCCTGCAACACTGAGACCGGCTCCTTTGACGCTTTGGCCATGAAAGCCTCGATCTCGCTTATCTTTCGCGGCAGCTTGGCGGTCATCCATTCGATGCCGGTGTCGGTGACGAGCATGTCATCTTCAATACGCACGCCGATATTCTTATACTTCTCAAACGCGGGCCGCACTTTTTCTTTGTACGCGTTCATTTCCGGTGTATTCGGCAGATTATCCAGGGCGTCCGCCCGGATATAAATGCCGGGTTCGTTTGTAAATACCATTCCGGCCTTCATCGGCTTTTGATAATCGCCGACGTCGTGAACATTCATCCCAAGCCAGTGGCCAAGGCCGTGGATGAACCAGAAACCGACCTGGCGAGAATTCTTGTCTGTCACAAGCCCTAGCTTGAACAATCCCTCGCTTATCGTATTTCGTGCGATAACGCTCAGCTGCATCATCGTAACGCCGGGCTTGGTCGCTTTGGCAACGGCCTCCTGGGCATCGAAAACGATCTGATATATCTCGGCCTGTTCCTTTGTGAACTTTCCATTGACGGGGAATGTCCGCGTCACGTCCGCTGTGTAGTGATCGTATTCAGCGCCGACGTCCATCAGAAGCAGTTCGCCCTTCTTTACCGGGCTTTGCGATTCCTCGTAATGCAGCGTCGTCGCATTCTCGCCGCATCCGACTATCGATGGATAGCCCCAAAAGTCCGCATTGCGCCGGCGGAAAGTGTATTCGACCTCGGCCTGCACCTCGTATTCCCAGTTCAAACGGCCGACAGTTGCCATTGCCCGCAGTTGGGCTTCGGTCGTGATATCTACTGCATGCTGCAAGAGCTTTAGCTCATACGGCGATTTGATCTGCCGAAGATCGGCAAATATCGGCTGTGCATTTTCTACCTTGTATTCGGTCAGGGCCTTCGATAGCTCGTCCTCCACGCGAAACTCGCGTTTGCCGGTGTCGTCACGCTCGCCTTCCGGCAGCAGCAGGTAAAGGGTCGGTGCGCCGTTGATCGTTGTGCGGCCGTCCTTGGACGTGAACGTCCCGCGGTTCTTTACAGCCTGCAGCATTGCGTCACGCTCCGCAGCATCCACGACCGTTTTCAGCCCGGAGATCTTTGTCGCTTGTTCGCTTGAATACATCTTGCCGTTCCATGCCTCGCGCCGCGGGTCGGGTTTGGGCAGGAACAGAGTTTCCGTGACCGCGCCCGCATTCTTTCTGATCACAAGCGTGGCGTTCTGCTGTTTC
>CAUJFK010000041.1 GCA_963169175.1 Acidobacteriota bacterium
GACGGGCGGAAAACCGCAATGTCGGTCTTACCGTCGCCGTCAAAGTCGGCCGGTGTTTGGATATCGCCCGCCTGGCCCCAGGTTATCGCGTTGAAACCAGTGCCGGACCCAAGGATATACCATGTGCTGTTCGCCGGCCGGAAGACCGCACAATCGCCGGTCCCGTCGCCGTCAAAATCGCCCGCGACCGGCTTGTCTCCGGCGGTCCCGAATACTGTGGACGCCAGCGGCCCGCCGAGCAGCGAACGTGAATACCATGTATTGTCAGACTCGCGGTAAACAACAAGGTCAGTCCGGCCGTCGTTGTTGCGATCGGTCGGCACCGGAAGATCGCCAGGTGCTCCCCAATTTGCCGACACAAAGGCCTGGCTGCCCGACAGGAACAGGTACCATACGCCTTCAGACGGCCTGAATACTGCGATATCCGTACTTCCGTCGCCGTCATAATCAGCCGGGGCCATCCGATCGCCCGTGGTTCCCCATTGCATACCCGTAAAGCCCATGCTCGACTGATGCAGATACCATGTGTCGTCCGAAGGCCGCCGGACGCTTATATCAGCGCGGCCGTCGCCATCATAATCAAATAGCGTTGGGGCTGATACGGGAGGAACGGCGCTGGTAATAAATACCAACGCGTTGTTCGGCACACCCAGCGTGGAACCGCCGCCGGTGGCATTTGAAAGAATGGCACGGAAACTCTCGTCAGGTTCGCTCGTCCCGTCATTCGTGATCGGGACAATGAACGCCTGCGTCGTCTGGCCACCGGCGAAGTTGAGTGTTCCTGAGACCGCAGTGTAATCCTGCCCGGCAATGGCGGTGCCGTCGGCGGTCGAATAACTTACCGTCGCCCCATTTGAAAGCCCGCCCGTGCGCTGGATCGTGATCGTCACGAATGCACTCGATTCGGAGACCGAGTATTCGGCATTGGTGAACCTGAATGCTCCGCCGACGTCGTCATTGAGTATCGTTCCCTGGCCCGAGTCATCCGCGATGGTTGCACCTAACGGATTGGCGAGGACGACCGAGAAAGTTTCATTCGCTTCGTTATCGTAGTCACCCGCCACGGAAATGGCCACCTGCTTGGCCGTTTCACCGGGTTCAAAGACAATAGTTCCCTGCTGGAGCGAAGTATAATCGCCCGGGGCGGTTGCGGTGCCGTCAACGGTCGAGTAAAAAACGCTGATCTCCTGCGACGATGGCCCGCTCAAAGAGACGGTAAATGCAAGCGGTGACAATCCCGTGTTGCCTTCAAGCCGGCTTACGTCATTTACCGAAAGTGAAGGCGGTACGTCGTTGTCGATGATCGTCAGAATAGCGTTGATCGGCGAACCGAGAATGGCACCGCCGGTCGCATTTTCAAGGGCCAGATTCACCGTTTCATTGGGCTCATCAACACCGTCATTTATGATCGGCACATTGACGGTCTTGCTCGCCTCATCCGGGTCAAAGACGACCACGGATCTAATGCTCGTATAATCCTCGCCGCCGGCGGCGGTACCGTCAACAGTAACAAACCGCACCGTTACGCCCTGTGACAGGCCGCCCGTCCGCGTGACTGTGATGGCCGCGTTTCCGTCGCCTTCGCCGGCCGAGAAGTTGGCTGATGCGAACTGGACAGTGCCCGGCGTATCGTCATTCAGGAGCGTGCCGACACCCTGCGAATCTGCGATAACGGCGTTCGTCGCGGTGGTGATGTTGAGCAGAAAATCCTCGTCAGGCTCGACCACGAAATCACCAAGGATGCTGATCGGGATCGGTTTTGAGACCTCGCCTGGGTTAAAGGTGATCGAAGAATTGGATACAGCAACATAGTCTGATCCGGCGGTCGCGGTGCCATTCTGAGTCGAGTATTGCAGCGTTACCGTTTGCTGCGACGGATTGCTCAGCGAGACCGTAAAGTTGAGCGTGTTGAGAGCATTTCCCTCTTGCTGAGCGACATCGTTGATCGTGACCTGAGGCGTCGAATCGTTATCGATAATTGTCAGTACCGCCGCGCCGGGAGCTCCCAGATTTACGCCGACCGGATCGCTGAGGGCAAGATTGACCGTCTCGTTTGCTTCGAGGATCGTATCGTCGCTTATCTGGACCACGAATGTCTTTGGAGCGGAATCACCGTTCGACCAGTTAAGCGTGCCTGAAGCCGCGGTATAATCCGCTCCCGCGGTCGCCGAGCCGTTGGAGGTCGCAAAATTAACGGACGCAGCCCCTGAACCGGGTCCTGAACGCGTGACGGTTATAGTCGCTGAAAGAACACTTTCGTTTACGGAAAACGTGGTCGAACTAAACTGGACCGTGTCACCGGCAGGTGTCGGTGTTGGTGTTGGCGTCGGCGTTGCCGTAGGCGTTGGAGTTGGGGTCGGTGTCACCGTCGGAGTTGGAGTTACAGTTGGTGTCGGTGTAACAGTAGGGGTCGGCTCCGCATCGTCATTCAGGAGCGTCATCGTCCCAATGCCAGTGCCGATCTCAGCGTTGATCGGCGTGTCGAGTTCAACCGTAAATGCCTCATCCGGCTCGGGTGTCAGGTCGCCATTTATGGTGACCGGCACGAGCACTATCGTCTCGCCAGGTGCAAATGTCACTTGTCCGCCAACCGCCGTGTAATCGGAGCCGGCGGTGGCGGTGCCGTCTTTTGTTGAGTAATTGACCGCTACGGCGTCATGCGACGACACATCCAATGAAAGTGTAAAAATAAGTACATTCGTACCATTGCCTTCGGCCTGCGTGACATCATCGATCGAAACAGTGGGGCCAAATAAATTCCGGCCGGCAAAAAGGCGCGCCGATCCGTTTTGATGAAGCGAAGAAAACATCGCCTTGCCATAACGTCCAAATTCAGGCTGCGAGAGAATGTTCGAGGCCGGAAGCCGGCATGCTTCGAGGGCGAATGCATTGCCGTAGGCACCGGAAACCAAAACGAACACGGCCGCGATCGCCAGTACAAAAGACCGGGTAGAAGGCCAGACAATAGTAGAAGCTTGGGTTGAAATCATAGTACGCCTCCGACCGACGGTGCTCATACAGCTTTATCCATCAAAACCGCTGCCGCCGTAACACACATAGCGCTCGGCCGTTTCGCGTACTGCCTCGTCGATCAGGTACAGCAAACGCAGCGAATCTGCCGCCGCGCGCAAGATATTTGGTGAAGAGAAGGTCTGAACTTTCGCTAAAGGTAACACGGAAAAGCCCACGAATCAAGCTTTTCTGAGTGCAATGTAGTTAGCACGTCATATGTCCTACGAGAATAGCAGGTGAGATGTCCGGGTTCAGCGGTTGAAGGCAAATCCGTTTAGAGGGAAGTCATGAGAAATTACGCCGAGATCGGAATGAAAACGGCGATGATAAGAAGCGAGATCTTAATGCCAATTAACAATTTTTCAATTGACCATGAACAATTCGGCCACTCCTGTGCGGCCCCTGAATTGTCCATTGTAAATTTGGCAATCGTACATTGGTAGTATGTAGCTTGAGCCACCGGTAAACTCAGTGTTGGAAGGCTGAGATGAGGCCTACACTCCATAAGGTCAGGCCTACGATATTACGATTCTGACCCTACTTTCCCATCCATTGAAGGCGGACATCTTATCCGCTATTCCTACCGGACATATGACGTGCTAATCACACAGTGGCGGGCACTATCTTGCTAGGCCCATAGATACGTGCTACATTCCGTGGGATTCGATCATGACAACCCTTGTTACCGAGCACCGTTCGCGTCCATTTCCTCGCTATGTGGCCGTTATCGGAGCGGCCGGCGGCCTTGGTCAGGGCATCCTCAGTATTTGCCGTGCCGAGGGGATCGGGTTCACGGCCATAGTTCGCTCTAGGCCAGAACGCGTAAATGAAGTGCCGGCAGGCTCACGAGTTGCCGTTGTCGCCTCGCGGGGCTGGGATGGAGCTCTAAATTCGTGGTTCCCGGTCTCGTATTGTGCAATGGCCCGTTGGATGCTCGGGGAGGCGGCAGCAAATCAGTTTGTCCGCGAAGCTCCTCTCGTATCACGCTGACGACGATGAATGAGTTCGGCGAAACGCTCTATCACAATGGAACTGGACAGATATTTCATTGCCACAGCACAGATATCTCTTGCCATTGCGGGTTTTGCAGGGATAGTTGCTGCATATCGCAACGAATCTGTGCATGAGTGGCTTGAGGTCGAGCGGTTTTGGCTTCGCCTGCTGCTCCTGAACTCGATCCTGCCTTTTACCTTCAGTTTGGCCGGCATCTTCTTCCTTGCGACGGGGCCTCACCCGATCGCAGGTTGGAGATTCTTGAGCGGATTCGCTGCGATCTGTTTGGTGCCCTACGCCGTAATGATCATACGAGGGCTGCGTGGTTTCGCTCCCGGTGCTCTAAGGGCAGCCGGAAGCGGTTCATTTGCGAGCTTCGCCCTCTTTTCGATACTGGTCGGGGTATGCCTGCTTCAGGTCTGGAACGCCACGGTCGGATCTGCGTTCTGGCCGTATTTCGGTGCGATCCTGGCGCTTATAATCGGTGCGATTTTCCAGTTTGTTCGGCTGGTCCTGAAGCCTCAGCGACTAAAGGCGGTGGACCCTCCGAACGATATCTTGGAGGAAGAATAAATGGAATACACTGTTGGAATCGTTCTTGGTATTGCTATCGGAATTTTCTCGAGCCTCGTCGGCCTCGACCGTGACCGTGCTCTTTATCCGGTGGCATTGATCGTCATTGCTTCGTATTACTGCCTCTATGCGATAGTTGGGGGATCGAACTCTGCGCTAGTGAACGAAATGATCGCGGCCGCTGTATTTGTCGTCGTTGCAGCTATCGGATTTAGAACGAATCTTTGGCTCGTCGCCGCTGGCATCGCGGGCCATGGCGTCTTTGACCTTTTCCATCACCTGATCATTGAGAATCCAGGCCTCCCAACCTTTTGGCCAATGTTCTGCATGTCCATCGACATCGTTCTCGGAGCCTATTTGGCACTAATGCTTTGGCGGAAAACGATCGCATCGACACCGATGCAAGGTGTCCGGTGAACCTCCGATCAAGTCTCTGCGTGGGCGCCTGTAGGCCTGGAATTTTATTAATTTTCGGACTCACTCGGAAAATATCGAAGGTATGGGTAGTGCATCAGTTCGAATTGTCTTACAGGGGGGCGGCCCGGGAAGATGGCAGCCGGATGCGAAGCTTCTGGTTAGGCGGATTCGAAATGCAGCGTGCGTTGAAGACGCACGACCTACAACACCTATCCGCATCTTCAATGCCGGATGTCGTCGGCAGCTACCGTCCAGAGGTTTCACCACTGGCTACTCTCTTGACGGCCGCTGCGCGGCACACTGACTCAAACTGATGAACCATCAGGGCATGAGCCAAATGCTTTTAGCTCAAGATCAGCCATACAAGCAGCCCGGAAAAAAGATTGACGGCAGTTGCGGGGTCGGGTTAAACTTGCTTTGACGGTTTATCTGCGTTTTTGCATACCAGTCTGTCCACTTGAGCCGTTGATCTATAGCCCCGTATTCGGCATCTCATTCTCGACAAAAGTTTTAGCAAGATCCTTCGAGCCTGAAAATTATCGCATTTGGCCTCTTTTAGCCGACGAATATGTTCAACCGAATCGATGACCTTTTGCGCATGGCGATGAGCTTTGGATCGTCGGACCTGCATTTGCGCGCCGGGGCGGTTCCGGTGATCAGGGTAAACGGCGAGCTGCGGCCTTTGGAGGGTGTCGCGAAGCTGTCGCAGGACGAGACGTTGGAGATGGCATTTTCGATGATGTCGAACCGGCAAAAGCAGCATTTTAAGGAAGTTTTTGAGGTCGATATCGGATATGGAGTGACGGGGCTGGGGCGATTTCGCGTAAATATCTTTCAACAGCGGAATTCGATCGGCATCGTCGCGCGTGTTATTTCGGACACGATCAAGAATTTTACCGAACTCGGCCTGCCGCCCATTCTGCAGAAGATCGCGGAGGAAAACCGCGGACTCATTCTGGTCACAGGCACGACAGGCTCGGGTAAATCAACGACGCTCGCCGCTATTGTTGATTCGATAAACCAGGCCAGAAATTGCCATATCGTCACCATCGAAGACCCGATCGAGTTTCTGCATAAAGATAAAGAATCGTTTGTCACGCAGCGTGAGGTCGATGTCGATACGCGATCATTTGCCGAGGCCCTGCGAGGTTCGCTGCGGCAAGACCCCGACGTTATCCTCGTCGGCGAAATGCGCGATCTCGAAACGATTGAAACAGCTTTGGTTGCCGCTGAAACAGGCCATTTGGTTTTATCCACGCTGCATACGTTGGACGCGCAGGAAACGTTGACGCGAATTCTGTCAGCCTTTCCGCCGTTTCAGCAAAAATCGATCCGGATCCAACTGGCCGGTTTGCTAAAAGCTGTTGTTTCGCAGCGTCTGATGAAGTCGGCCGTGACACACAGCCGCGTCCCGGCCGTCGAGGTAATGATCTCGACGCCGCTGATCCGCGATTATATTCTGCACGAAGACAAAACGCCGTCGATCCGCGACGCCATCGCCGCCGGCACGTCGCAATACGGCATGCAGACGTTCGATCAATCGCTGTTCTATCTATATCAATCGGGCCTTATCTCGCTCGAAGAAGCACTGCGTGGTTCGACCAACCCGGACGAATTCCGCCTACGGCTGGCCGGCATACAAAATACGTCGAATATCGCCCGCGAAGAGATGGAAAAGCTGGGCGGACTCACGAGCGTAACTGACATGATCACGCGAATGTAACGGCAGACCCAATCCGATATCCGTGTGATCTGTGAGGCCGCAGCCACCAGCGGCCCCATTTTCTTGCCGATCAAACACGTCGAACATGATCTTGCAATGCCGTTTCGCGACTGCGATATCTGGACTGTCGGTCAAAATGACGCGAACCGCAAGATTCCTGATCTATTGAGGGTTCTTGCACCCGGCAGTGTCCTGTTCTTGTGGTGCTGACGTTTACTTTACGTCTCCTTGCGTGCCTGGCGGGCTTTGTGTGAGGTAAAGCCCGGTTTCCCG
>CAUJFK010000042.1 GCA_963169175.1 Acidobacteriota bacterium
TCAGCCGTGAAAGAGACGGTTACTTGCAGAATTTCGATCTGAACACGCTTACCGTTACGCCGCGCGGTGAGAAGGTGCACGATGTAGATAAAAATAACTTCGGGCCCCGGTTCGGATTTGCCGTGGACCTTTTCGGCAATCAAAAGACCGTCGTTCGCGGCGGCTACGGCATCTTTTACAATCGTGAACTGCCCGCCAGTTGGGGTTCGCCGCAGGCCAACTCATTTCCGACCTCGAGTATCGGCATCGGCGATCTTTTCGGACTTGGATATTGTCCGTTCGCACCGGCAACGTTCGGTTATCCGGTCGATCTGAACATATTCAATGGCTGCGGCACCTCGGCGCGTTTCGCGATCGAAAAAGATCTTAAAACGGCAATGGCCCAGCAATGGTCGCTTAACGTTCAGCAGGACCTTGGTTTCGGTGTTCTACAGGTCGGTTATGTCGGGAATCACGTTACCCATCTTTTGACCGATGGCGTGGTGTCGCCGCGGAATCTCAACAGGGCGGATATCGACTTTTTCGGATTCAACCTCCGGCGTCTGCCGCAATTCGGCGACATTTTCCTCGTTGGTTCGTACCCGCAATCGAATTACAACGCCCTTCAGGCGACGTTCCGGCGCAACCTGTCAAACGGACTTCAGTTCAACTTTAACTACACGTGGGCACACGCGATCGACGACGTTGTCGGATTCTTCAAGGATTATCAGGATGAATTCAACACAAAGGGCGAGCGAGCCAGCAGCGATCAGGATATACGTCACAATTTCACGTTCGATGCATCGTACAACATTCCTGTGAGCTCGGTTTGGTCGAGCGCGCCGAAATGGTTCGCGGATGGATGGCAGATATCGACGATCTCGCAGTTCCGTACGGCCTTGCCGGTAAATGTGACCAAGAAAGGCGGTACGTTCGGCGGATTTTCATTCCGTCCGGACCTGGTTCCCGGCGTTTCCACGCGTTGCCCAAACTATAGTGTGCCGGAATGCCAGTATAACGTCGCAGCTTTCAGCGACCCTGGCGTCAATGTACCGGGCAACACGCCGAGGAATTTCCTGCGCGGGCGTCCGTTCAGCCAGGTCGATTTTTCGGTGGCAAAGAACACAAAGATCACGGAAAGTACGGCGCTTCAATTGAGAATGGACCTGTTCAACCTTTTCAATTGGGTGAACTTTGCTGATCCGTCCGGCGGCGTTACGCCGGGAGCAACACCAAACTCACTTCTGCCGACCGCGTTTTTCGGCCGAAGCACGTCCACTGTGGGCAACCAGCTTGGCGGCCTTCTCGGTTTCGGCGGGCCTCGGCAGATACAGCTGTCAGCCAGATTTACGTTCTAGGCCGTTTTCGATCGAGCAGGGGTGGACCAGCAACAGGTTGAGGGGAAGGATGAAGCAGGCAAGTAAATTCGCATTCGCTTTTATTTTGTCGAGCTTCATCCTTTCGCTTAATGTCGCCGCTCAAAACCTGCCCGCGAGTTCGATCAAAACGATCTATGTGATCCCGTCGTCACATTACGACTTTGGCTTTGTCGAACCGCCGAACGCTATACGCGAGCGTGCGGCCCGGCATATTGACGAGGTCATTCGCGTTGCCGAAAACGACAAGGATTTCCGCTGGACCATCGAAAGCGTTTGGCAGATCAATGAATGGCTCAAGCGCCAGAAAAAACCGTCGAGCGTTCTGCCGAAAGACAAGGAGAAGATCGCCCGGCTGATGAATTTGATCAAGTCCGGGCAGATCGCGGTCTCAACCGCCTGGGGCAGCATGCACACGGATTACATGGGTGCAGAAGAGTTGAACAGGCTGGCTTACGCCTATACGGCCCTGCACAAATCGTACGGAATTTTTTCAGAGATGGCGTATATGAACGACGTGCCCGGCCATCCGATGCCCGTCGCGTCAGTGCTGGCGGACAGCGGGACGAAATATCTTGTCACGGGTGCGAATACTTTCTTAAACAATGCGACCGATCTTGCTCCCGGCAAGGTCCCGTTCTATTGGGAAGCGCCAGATGGCAGAAAAGTTTTGCTTTGGATCAGCCAGGGAAACCGCGGTGCGTATGTCGAGGCGTTCACGCAGTATTATCTCGATCCGTACTCGCTCGATCCTTACACGAACCGAAAGCCGTTCGATATGTTCAACCCGGACCGGGCGGGGAAAAAGTCTGAAATTGAGGAAATGGAGATCGGCGTTACCGATCTGCTGAATACCTACAACAAGGCCGGTTACAAATACGACGCCGTGATGGCGATGTATGCCCACGATTTTTTTGAACCGTCGAATGTTGAGAACCTTGAACGGGCCACAAAGTTGTGGAACTCGAAACATGACGAAGTAAAGATCCGCATTGGGACAGCGCCCGAATTTTTCAAATACATCGAAGGTAAATACGGCGCGCAGATCCCAACCTATCGCGGCGATTGGTCGGGCCTATGGTCCGAGGCCAAGACGGCCAGCCCGCGCATCGCAGCTGTTGGCCGGTACAACCACGATCACGCACCCGCCGCCGAAGCGTTGTGGAGTGCAATTTCGATGACACGCCGGTTGCCATACCCGGCGGGCAATTTTGCGCGGATCTACGACCTGATGTTCACTTTCGATGAGCACAGCGGAGCCGGCAACACAGGCTGGCCGCAGCTTAACAGCAGCGGACCGCTGGAAAAGCAGAATCGGGAATACGTCGAATTCACAGGCCAGGCAAAGGCGGAAACCGACGATATGCTTTCCACCGGAATTGATATTCTTGCCGATCCCGACCGATACGCGTCTCATCGCCCCGCCGCAAACGGGAACACGCTTCCGATCGTCGTTTACAACGGGCTTTCGTGGGCGCGAACGGACGTTGTGCGTTTCAAACCGCCGGTTGGGCACGCCCATGTAACCGCGATCAGAACATCCGCCGGAGATCGCGTTCCGTTCGATGTGGATGCCAGCGGTAATGTGATATTCATCGCGAAAGGTATTCCGTCGATGGGCTACGCGACATTCGAAGTTCTGACGGGTCCCGGAAAGGTTGTAAGCACTCTAAAATCTCTTCCCGGCCGGTCAGCGGAGAACGCAAGGTTTGCGGTGCAGTTGAATACGGATGGTACGATCCGCAGCATTCGCGATAAGCAGGCGAACCGTGAGTTGGTCAACACGAAAGGCGAAAGGCAGTTCAACGACTTGCTGCGTGTTGAAGGATCAGACGCATCGGCCGTGTCATATCCGGTTGCTCCGCGCATTGCCGTCAAGAAAGGCGCGCAGATGACCGAGATAACCGTTCTGCGCGAGCGTTCCTCGTTCCCGCTTTCGCGAATCACTATTTATGACGGCCTCGACCGTGTCGATCTGCGCAACGAGCTTGACCCAAAAGCAATACCGTTTCCCGGCGGCAGCGGCAACTGGAGCGATTCGTATTACTTTGCGTTTCCATTCAACCTTTCAAATGACGGCCTGAAGGTGATGCGCGGCGGACAGCGATACTTCGACCGATTGCCGGATGATTATCTTCCGGGTGCAAGAAAGGATTCGGTGTCAACGCAGCATTTGTTCGGGTTTACGGACGGTCGTGCGTCGGCATTGATCGCGCACCGGCAGTCGTTCCATTGGGCCTATCCCGGCTATGTCGCGACAAAGGTCAAACCGAAAGGTGCTCCCGCCGATTTTCCGGCGATGTACACCGGCAAGTTCCCGCTGCCAGAGGCAACGATCTATTCGCGTGCCGTTCGGCTTGGCCGCCAGGCGGATACGCACGACCTCGGCATCTTTAATCTAGTCACGACCGAGCCGGGCGTGGAAGGGAACATGGTGTTTGAATACGCCTTTGCGGCCGATGGCGTGTTCGATCCGGTGCGGGCGTGGCGTTTGGGAGCCGATATTAATGTTCCGGTGCGGGCGCAACTTGTCGGTGTGTTGCCGGTTGACGCCGAGCGGTCATTTTTCTCGGTTGATAAGCCGAATGTGCAGATCGTTACCGTCAAAACACAGGCGGAGAATGTGATTCGCGGTGAGGTCAGTTCAGCGCCGCTGAATCCGCCCGTGAACAAGATATTTGTCATCCGGTTGCAAGAATTTGCGGGCAAGGGCGGGCCAGTAACGATCTCGATTCCGGCAAAGGTCCGTTCGGCGGTGTTGATGAACCTGACCGAAAGCGTTGAGATCGGCCCCGTTGAAAAGCTCGATCCACTGACCGTGAATATAAAGCCATTCGAGGCGGCAACGGTGCGGATCGAGATCGAGTAGATCATCATGGAAAAACTGAAACGAAGGGAATTTTTGAAATCGATCTCCGCGGCGGCCGCTGTGCCTGCCGTTCTGCATACGGTTGGCCGTGACGCCGCGGCAGAAACATTACCACGTTTTGCGGCGGCGACACTACCTGACATTCCGACCTGCGAATCGATGCGCTCGGTCACGATGACGCACAAATTTCTTGATCTTTTCGCATGGCCGGGGCTGACAAATCAGTGGGGCTGTGCCCAGGCTTCGATGGATGTTACCGCAATACGGAGCATCGCATTCCCGCCGTTCGCGCAAGGTGAAATGAACGTCGCTCCGCTTGGTGCCGGCGGCGAACTGCTGACGGGTGTGCTGTATGTTGACGGTGAGTATTTCACCGCTACCAAAACACCAATCGAGTTTGTCTGGCAGCCTGACCGAATTGAACGACGCTCGGTTTACAAAGGCCTCGAACTAAAAAGCACGACGATCGTCCCGTTCAAGACCATGTCCGCGGCCGTGAAATTGACGGTCTCGAACATGACCAGGGCACGCCGCAACACCGAGATAAAGTTTGCCGTCAATGGCGGTGTGACCAAAAGCGTAAAGCCGTGGAATGCCGCATATTCACCGGGCGAATATGACAACGAGCGCACAATAGATAATGCCCGCAATGCGATCCTTTGCAAGTCGAAACATACGGAAGCATTCGTCCTTCAAGGATCGTCGCCAAAGCCGGACAAGATCGAGCCGTCATGGCTTGTTTACAAACTCGATCTTGCGCCGGGACAGTCAACGTCGATCGTCTTCGTAAATTCCGTGGGCCGGAACGCAGCCGAGGCGCAGAAAGATTTCGACGGTATCATTGGCAGTTTCGAAACGGTCGCAAAAGCTACGACCGACGAATGGGACCGGCAGCTAAAGGCGGCATTTACGCCCGGCAATGATGTATTTTCGGGCCACGTTCCAACGCTGGTTACCACTGACGACAACGTCAAGCGTATCTATCATTCCGCCGTGATGAGCGCTCTGTATTTCCGCCGCACATCGCCGCATTCAGTTTATGGCACAACGTACGTGACACTGATGCCGCGATACTGGGAAACGACCACGTTCCTCTGGGACATTTCATTGAGCGCGATGCTTCTTTCCATGCTCGATCCCGCCATTCTCAAACGAATGATGGAAACGTGGATGACGCTGGATATTTATAAGCATTTCGGTACGGAATTTCTTACCGGTGCCGGTGTAGGGCCATGGTATTCCGTAAACGATTACGCGATGTCGCGGATGGCAAAGGAATATCTGCGATGGACGGGCGATAAGGCATGGCTCGACAAGGTAGTTAACGGCAAGACCGTCTATGAAACGCTCCTTAGCTACGCCGAGCATTGGCGGGCACTGGACGTTAACAAGCACGGTTTGGCCGATTACGGCGGTGTTACGAATTTGCTCGAAGCGGTCTCGAGTTATGTTCACGAGGTCGCCGGGCTTAACGCCGCAAACGTCCACAATCTTCGCTTCGCCGCCGAGCTTGCCGAATACAAAGGCGACCGGGCAAAGGCGGAAGGATATCGCGGCGAGGCAGTCGATCTAGGCAGACGCGTGCAGGACCTCTATGTTCCGGGCCGCGGGATTTGGAAATGCAAATTGCCGGATGGAAGTTACAACGAGGTACATCATTGCTACGATTTCGGCGTAACGCTGATGACGATCGGTGATATGATGCCCGCAACGCAAAAGCGTGAGATGGTCGATTTCTTTGTCCGCGAATTAAAAACGCCGACATGGATGCGTGCGCTCTCTACAAAAGATCTTGACGTGACCTTCAGCATCCGGCCCGATCACCAATGGACGGGTGCATATTGCTCGTGGCCCGCGCTTGCCTTAAGCGGCCTGTTCGCCGCCGGCGCGGTCGATCTGGCAAATGATTGGATCAAGGGCCTCGCAAAGACAAGCATGCAAGGGCCGTATGCTCAGGCCCATTTTACTGAGAGCTTCTATACGCCCGAATCGAACGGCGCAGCATCAAAATCGCCGTCGGATCAGCCATACATAAATGATTGGGCGTGCGTATCAGGGTGCAATTATCTCGAACCAATAGTTGATTCGCTCTTCGGTGTGAACGCGGGCCTGTTCGATGGCGTTACGGCGAAGCCGCAGTTTGGCAAGTTCGATCCGAATGCGGAATTGCGAAATATAAATTATCAGGGCAAACGGCACACAGCCGGCAAGAATGGCATTCGGCCGGCTTAGATTTAGATGACTTGCCACTAGCTTTTAGCTGGTGGATAAGGTGCAGAGATGAATTGCCACTAGCTTTAGCTAGTGGATAATTGATAAGACATATGAAACTGTTGCTCTATTCTATCATCGCGTTCTTCGTTGTCCTCTCCGCAGTTGCAAATGCAGGCGCCCAGGCTACTTCGCCGTCACTTCTCCAGATCAATGACCGATACTGGATGCAGCCTGATGTGGTTTATGGCAGTGCCAACAACACGCCGCTTAAACTCGACATCTGGTATCCGCGCGATAACCAGAACCCGACGACAACCGTCGTTTACATGCACGGCGGCGGCTGGGTTTTTGGATCAAAGGAAGGCTCGGTCTATCAGTTCCTGCCGTACTTGGAACGCGGCTGGCGAGTTGTAAATGCCGAGTACCGGATGGCGTCGAATTCGCTCGCACCCGCAGCGGTCGAAGATACGCGGTGTGCCCTGCGCTGGATCTATCGAAACGCGGCGCAGTACAAGTTCGATACGTCAAAAATTATTCTCACCGGACATTCAGCCGGTGGGCATTTGTCATTGATCACCGGCATGCTGCCCGAAAAGACGCCGCTCGACAACCGCTGCTACGCCGACCCAAAATTTGGCGATGTGCCGATGAAGCCCGCAGCGATCGTCAATTGGTACGGCATCAGCGATGTAAACGATCTGATCCAGGGCCCAAATGTGAAGAACTACGCAATGATGTGGATCGGCGCAATGCCGAACGCCGCCGAAGTTGCAAAAAGCGTCTCGCCGCTGACCTATGTCCGTGCCGGGCTGCCGCCGATACTCACCTTCCACGGTGACCAGGATCCCGTCGTGCCATATTCCCAGGCGACCCGCCTGCATGAAGCCCTAAACAAAGCGGGCGATGTAAACAAACTGATAACCATAAAAGGCGGCGGCCACGGCGGATTCTCGCAAGCCGATTATGCCAATGCGTACGACGAGATCTGGAAATTTTTGAGAGATAACAAGGTAATGGAAAAGTAGGATGACATTTGGGTATTTGAACAGTCTGTCAGCTGATATAAGCTATATTTTAACCGCTTTAGCGAATGAAGATCACAGATATCAAAGCAACGACCCTAACCGTTCCGCTCGAAGCTCCGCTGCGGCATGCCGCGGGCTGTCATTGGGGACGATTTGTCCGAACGATCATTGAGGTCGAGACCGACGAAGGCATCACCGGTTTGGGTGAAATGGGCGGCGGTGGTGAATCGGCCGAGGTGGCGTTTCGGGCGATGAAGGCCTATTTAGTTGGTCATGATCCGGCACGGCTTGAGGAGATGCGGTTTAAGATCGCAAACCCGACGGCGTCCCTCTACAACAACCGGACGCAAATTTTGGCGGCATTGGAGTTTGCCTGCCTCGACATCATTGGCAAAAAATGGGGCGTTCCGGTTTACGATATTCTTGGCGGTAAATTGCAGGACGAGGTCCCGTTTGCTTCGTATCTGTTTTTTCGGTATCCCGATTCAAAGGACGGCACCGGCGAGGTTCGGACTGTTGATCAACTCGTTGCACATGCGAAGGGCCTGAAAGCAAAGCACGGCTTCTTTGAACATAAATTGAAAGGCGGTGTTTTCGATCCGGTTTACGAACTTAAGTGCTATCGCGCGCTGGCCGAGGAATTGGGAAGCGGCCCAATGGAAGGTGATTCGTTTCGGTTCGATCCCAATGCGTCGTGGTCAACCGAACAGGCGATCTGGTTTGGGCAGCAAATCGAGGATATAAACAACGACTATCTGGAAGATCCGGTTTACGGCCTTCACGGAATGCGGCGCACGCGCGAAAAGGTGCGAATGCCTCTTGCCACGAACACCGTCGTTGTCAATTTCGAACAGCTTGCGGCAAATATTCTGGACACGGCAGTTGACGTGATCCTGCTTGACACAACATTCTGGGGCGGCATTCGCCAATGCGTAAAAGCGGCGGGTGTTTGCGAGACGTTTCAGCTTGGCGTTGCCGTACATTCGTCCGGCGAACTGGGAATTCAGCTTGCAACTATGCTGCATCTCGGTGCCGTCATACCAAATCTAAGCTATGCGGCCGACGCGCATTATCATCATTTGATCGACGACATTATCGAAGGCGGGCTGATGAAATACGAATGCGGCAAGATCAAGGTGCCGGCCGGCCCGGGGCTCGGCGTTACGCTTGACCGGGACAAGCTGTGCGAGTACGCCGAGCTTTACAAACGCCTTGGCGGTTATCCGTACGATCAGGACCCGCTCAGGCCGGACTGGACGCCGACCGTACCGAACAACCGCTGGGCGGACCCGAACGACGCCCGCCGGCCAGAGATACCGTATTAGTTTTTATGCAGCAGTTTTCACGAAGTGTCGTTTTGGTCCTTGCGTTTGCTTTTCTTACTAACTCCGTATTTCCGCAATGCGAGATAACGGTAGGCAAAGGCGAGCCGGCAGCCGAATGGAACGACATTTTTACGCGCAACGGCCCCGGTTGGACCGGTGGCGATACGACCGTTTCGATCGAGCTGCCAAATGGTGATTCGGCATTCTTTTTTTCTGACTCATACATAGCGGAAGACCCGCAACTGCCGGGCGACGGCTCCGTTTATACGAACGAGAATGGCCTCCGCCTGCGCAAGCCAAACTGTCTGCCGCCGATCTGCGGGCCAAAGCCGGAGGTTATCCATTACGTTTACAACAGCATTGTTGTCCGTTCAAAGGACGGCAAGACGATGCGGACACTGACCGGGCCGAAGGACAAGAATGGCTATTCAACATCCTATTTCAAGCCTAAGAGTGACAGCCCGAACCATATGTACTGGCTCGGCGATCCGATCATCGTCGAGGTTGGCGGCAAGAAAAAGATCTGGATGTTCCTGAACGAATGGGATGTCGCGAGGCCTTTCGATAAGGCATTCTGGATCAAATACCGCGCTCAGGCGATCGCACAAATGGATGCGGAAACGCTTGCGATCGAAAAGATCGTCGATCTGAAAAATAAGACAGACGAGGCCGTCTGGGGCATTTCACTTTGGCTCAACGACAAGAACGAATTATATATTTGGGGAATGCGGAACGAGGGCGAGATAAAGACGGCGAAGAAGTCGTCGCTCGCCATTGCGAATAAGTTTAAAAAACTTTACATCGCCAAGGTCGATGCGTCGAAAGGCCTTGAACACGCGGTCGATCTTACGAACTGGACGGCGTGGAATGGCAAGTCATTTTCAAAAGACCTGAATGACCGCAAGTCGATCATCCCCGAGAATGACAGCATCAGCGACGAGCTTACCATTCGCCGGCTGAACATAAACGGCAAGCCGATTTTTGTTATGGCAACGTTCGACACATCGGTCGGCTATTCTGACTGGAAGGACCTTTATCTATATTCTGCATGCGAACCGCAAGGTCCGTTCAAATCGAAGCATCACTTCTATCGAACGCCGACGGCCGGAATGACACAATTGTCGGGAATGGTCGAAGGGCAATCGCTGCAAAGCGGTTTGAGTGTTTATAATCCGCATATGCACCCGCAGTTTATCGAGAACGGAAAGATGCTTGTCTCGTACAACAGCAATCTTCCGTTTGGCTCGAAGCCGGGTGATTCGATCTATGCGGATTTCTATCGTCCGCGATTCGTTTGGGTGCCGATCGCGGGCCTGCAAAAATAATGAGACTCGTTTGTTTTAATCCAAAGAATCTTACGCACGCCGGCGAGCGGCGTTATCGTCTCGGGGCATTGATCGATGAAGATCAGATCGCCGACCTAACGCCTTCGATCCTGCCGATGGGCCTCAGCGGCGCCGAGATACTGCGGTGCTACGATCTGGCGGCCGGCTTTGTCGGCCCCGCGATGGAGGCAGTTGAGAGCGGGGAGCTTCCCATAGTAAGCCTTGATGATATAAGGCTTGAAGCGCCGGTACCGCGGCCGTCAAAGATCATCTGCATTGGGCTGAATTATCTTGATCACGTAACCGAAAGCGGTGCCGAGATACCAAAAGCCCCGCTGATATTTTCAAAATTCGATACCTGCGTTTGCGCTTCCGAGCAGCCGATCCTGTTGCCGACGGGAAGCGAGCAGGTTGATTTTGAAGCCGAACTTGCCGTCGTCATCGGCCGCCGGGCAAAGAACATCGATCCTGAAAAAGCGATGGACCATGTTTTCGGCTACACCAATTTCAACGACGTGTCCGCCCGAGACATGCAGTTTGCCGATGGGCAATGGCAGCGTGGAAAATCGTGCGACACATTTGCCCCGTTCGGGCCCTTCGTTGCGACGAAAGATGAGATCGCCGACCCGCATAAGCTGCGGATCCAATTTCGGTTGAACGATGAAACGATGCAGGATTCGAACACGGACCAATTGATCTTTAGAATACCGGAATTGATCGAATACATTTCGCGTTCGACCACGCTTGAACCCGGCGACATAATTGCTACCGGCACACCTCCCGGTGTTGGTTTCGCCCGCAAACCGCCGATATTTTTGAAAGACGGAGACATTTGCGAGGTCGAGGTCGAAGGCCTTGGTATTTTGTACAATGTCGTTTCAGCGGGACGGCCTTTGGACTACGGAGCTTTTTAACACAAAGACCACCAAGTTGAAGACACAAAGGACACAAAAGCCCGATCGTTATAGTTCAATAGCCTAGATCCGCGCGGCGAAAAAGTTCATGTTCGATCTAACAGGCAAAACAGCTTTGGTCACCGGGGCCGCGTCAGGCATCGGCGAGGCGGTTGCAAAAGCACTCGCGCACGCCGGTGCGTTTGTCTATGTCGCCGATGTGGATGCCGTAAACGGCAAGCGCGCCGCAGATGAGATCGGCGCGCAGGCCGCGTTCTGCGAACTTGACCTGATGCAGGGTGCTCAAACCTGCGAGTCCGTCAGGGACACTGTGCATGCGGAAAAGGGCCGTCTCGATATTCTTGTAAACAATGCCGGGATCGGCCACGTCGGAACTATTCTTGAAACGACCGCCGATGATCTTGATAGGCTTTATGCCGTTAATGTCCGCGGTACGTTCGATCTGACCAAGGCGTTCATTCCGGGCATGATCGAACGGCACTATGGTGTGATCATCAACACAGCATCTATCGGCGGTGTTATGGCGATCAAGGACCGACTTGCCTATTGCACGACGAAATTTGCTATCGTCGGATTCACAAAATGCCTTGCGCTTGACCACGCCGGGCAGGGCATTCGTGCAAATGCGGTTTGTCCGGGCCGTGTAGAGACACCGTTCGTCACCAAGCGCATTTCAGAATATCCCGATCCGCAAAAGGCTTACGACGATATGGCATCCACCCAGGCAGTCGGCCGCATGGGGACACCCGAAGAAATTGCCGCCGCGATAGTTTATCTAGCCAGTGACGAGGCCGCTTTTGTTACAGGAACGGCATTCGAGATCGACGGCGGTTTTTCGGTCGGCAAGTAGCTGCCTGTAAACAGCGAAGCGTGCTCCCCGCACATCGGTAATTCTCCCCGCAAATAATCATCCAAATATCATCAATAGTTGCAGTAAGCCCTCCAGGAACATCATTTGTTGCAAAAATGTGTACAGAGCTATTGACACGGATGCAACAATCAATGTATCTTCTGTGTGCATATACCCTAAATGCACCACACGTTGCAATTGTAAAACCGCTCGCCCTTGACATTTTGGGGTACAGAAAGTGTCTCCGGCCAGCGTTTTAACAGCCTCCCGATCTGAGTTGATCAAGACATGGCAGCTCGAGCAAAAACCAAAGCAGATGCCGGCGTAAAGAAGAGTGCGCGAAAGCCGCCGTGGAACGGATCGCCCGCCGGAGATGACAGGTCCAACGGGCAAACACCGCTTGAGGCCCGCTTTCTTGAAGCTCAAACCACTCTCAGTCGAAGCCGAAAGCGTCTTTTGAGCCAGATCCTGGCCGAAGCGCACGAGACATTCTTTCTATCATCGCGGGAAATGGGGCGGCGCTACAGCGTTGATTCGGCAACGATAGTTCGGACCATCCAGGCGATGGGCTATGAGAAATTCGCCGATTTTGTTCAGGACCTGCGAAATCATTTTGTTACCCAGATCACGCCTTATGCCGCAATGCGTGCGGCAACACAAAAGCACCGAAGTGTTGCGGATTACGTTAGTCTCAGCCTCGACAAAGACCTGGAAAACCTGAACGCGCTCAAGGCCGGGTTCGATATCAACAAGATCATCGAAGTTGCCGCTCAGATACGCACTTCACGCCGGATCATTGTCATCGGTCTCGATTTTGCGGCATCGCTTGCTATCTCGCTCGCCTACGGACTCGTCCGTTTGGGCCACAATGCCGAGGCCCCTGTCGGGACGAGTGGTTCGATCCAGAATCAACTGAATATGATGACGAGCAAAGATCTGCTCGTTGCGATCAGCTTTGGCAAATGCCTGCGCGAAACGGTTGAGGCGGCAAAAAGGGCAAAGCGAAACGGCATTCCGACGCTCGGTTTGACTGACAATGACCGCGCGCCGATCGCCCGGATATGCGATCGCACCGTCATCGCATCGACCGCCCGGGCTTCGTTCATTGATTCGTATGTTGCTCCGATGGCAGCGATCAACGCCATTCTGGTCGCGTGCGCCCACAGTCAGCCGAAGCGGGCGCTCAAACTGCTTGAAAAATTTGATAAAGAATCCGGTTCGGGTGAACGCTGGTACGAGGAAACGGAAAGCCTGCAAAAGAACGGCCGTTGACGGACGAAAACCCGGAGAGTGCTCATTTGAGAGAGGAGCGAAGGGAATTGGCAAGGGTGGGAAAGTTATTGGCAATAGATCTACAGAATCCTTTGGTTTAGAGAGGTTAAAGAAAAATGCGAAAGTTCAAACAGTTCATCGGCTCTTGCGCGATCATCGCGGCAGTTTCCTTTTGCTCCCTTGTCCATTCACAAACAACGACCTCAACGATCGAAGGAATAGTCACCGATCCGAATGGTGCGGTCCTTCCGGGGGCGACGGTTATCGCAACCGGCGCAAATTTGGCGGTGGAGCGAAGGGTTGTGACCAACGGTGCAGGGCTCTATCGTTTCGTTGCCCTTCCGGCCGGCACCTATACGCTGAAGCTGTCACAAAGCGGATTCGCGGACGGCGTTTACAGCGTCGAACTTACACTGAATCGGGTCGCAACGTTCAATGTTCAGTTGCAAGTTGCCGGCGGCGTTACGGGCGAGGTCACGGTCACCAGCGAGCTTCCGCTTATCGAATCGAATGCTTCGAACACGGGTCAAACGATCTTGCCGGAGCAGATCAGAACGCTGCCGGTAAACGGCCGCGAATACCTTGACCTGATGCAGCTTGTGCCCGGCGTTGCCATCAACCGCCAGGCCGACGCCGGCAGCGATAATTCAAACCCGGTCCTTGGCGAACGCAGCGGCAACAATAACTTTCTGATAGACGGCCAGCCGAATAAGGATACGGTCAATGGCGGCCCGGCGGCACAGTTCAATCAGGAAACAATTGCCGAATTTCAGGTGCTCACCACGGGCTACAAGGCCGAGTTCGGTCAAGCATCCGGCGCGATAGTCAACGTGATAACAAAGAGCGGCGGCAACGCATTTCACGGTGTTGGTTCGCTGTTTCTTCGGAATGATGCTTTCGATTCTTCGAACTCGCTTGATGCGGCCAAGACCGATGCGCCCGAACTCGAACGCTACGATTACAGTGTTGCGCTCGGCGGGCCGATCATTAAGGACAAGATATTTTTCTTTGGCTCGGCGGAACGGATCACGGAGGACCGGGTACTCAATTTTCTGTTTCCCGATACCGGCAATTCGGTCGTTAACCAGCTTCTCGAGGACCAGGAAAATCCGTACAACAATCCTTCGCGAACACGCGAAACGCGTGCGTTTCTGAAACTGAATCAGCAGTTTGGCCGCCACCAATTGACGCAGCAGGTGAATTATACCAACGGCAACGTCAGCGAATTCCTGCCGCTTTCATCCGCCGGCAGCCTGCCGTCGGCACGCAACAACACTGGTTTCCGCAAACTGCTATTGGGGTTTGGTGACACGATGCTTTTGGGTGACAAGGGCAACCCGTTTATTCTCACGCTTCGCGGCGGCTATCGCGATGAACCGTCGAGCACACGTCCGGCGCATCCCGAGGCAGGCGGATCTACGTTCTACGATCCGTTCAGCGCGAATGGCTGCTGTTTCCTTCTCGGCGACCTTCCGTCCGTATCTTTCGGCAATGCACGGTCGGCCTCAAATCTCGATCAGAAATATACCTCATTGTCGGCGAACGTCAATAAATTGATCGGTGATCACGACGTCAAATTCGGCTGGAACTTTTTAAGAACAAAGGTCGATGGTGTTGACGCTCGGATCGTTCAGATCCAGCTTTTTGGGACCACATCCGATTTCGCCCAATACGGCCCGCTTGCCGGCGGCATACCATTGATCGCGGTTGTTGGCGGCAATACGCCAAAGGATGACGAGATCCATCTCAACAACTATTACAACGCTCTTTTTGTCCAGGACGACTGGAAGCTTTTAAAAAATCTGACGTTGAACCTCGGCCTCCGGTGGGACAACGATTCAGAGTTCGACGCGAAGCATAATATTTCGCCCCGCGTCGGCGTCGCCTGGTCGGTTACGCCAAAAACGGTGATCCGCGGCAATGTCGGGATATTTTACGACCAGTTTCGCCTTGGCTTGGTACGAAATGTTCCCAGTTTTGGCGGAACCGACCAACGCGGCTATCAATCGCTTCTCTTTCCACGCCTGCTTTACGGTTCGCCGTCGTTTGTCTCAAGCATCGGGTTGCTCCTTTTGGGGAATGGGCCGTGTCTTTCGAACGGTTTCGTAGGCAATCTGACCGATCAGCAGATAACTTCGGCGGGCCTGACCTGCCCGTTGGCACCGTCGCTGCCATTTGTCGGCGTTGACCGCCTTAATGGTGTAGTTGCCGCAGGCCATGCGCTCATTCCGGCGAATGCGGTCGTAACCATCGACAACGTTCAGTCGCTGTCCGGGCTTACGCCGGACCAATACGCGGCCCAGGCAAGTGCCGCCGTTGGCCAGCCGGCGGGTTATTTTCAGTGGGGCGATTTTGGGCTTTTGACCAATCCGATCATCCCGCCCAACGTTGTCCCGACGCGTGTCGACGGTACATTTAAGACACCGAACACTCTCGGGTTCAGCGTCGGCGTTCAGCGGGAAATAACAGCGGACATGGTTTTTGAGGCTGACTATTTCCACCGTGAGATACGCAATATCCTCGGCCCGCGGCTAAGCAACCTCGCTTACGAATCAAGGCTTCCGGGCCGAAACCGAACGTTCGTCGAGCCCAATACCGCCGGGGCGATCACCACGTTTGGCCCATTCTTTGAGGGCAAGTACGATGCGCTGGTGCTTAGCCTGAACAAGCGGCTGAGCAAACGATTTGCCTTTGGGGCCAACTACACCTACGCAAACGCCACGGACAATTCACTCGGAATAATGAGCAGGCCGTCCGACAACTTTATTGGGACCGTGCCGGTGGTCACTGAGACCGCTACCGGGGCGACAAATGCCAGCGGTTCATTCACGGCGGCGAACGGGAACTTTATCGCGAAAGCCGGGACCTTCTCGAACGGGCCCGATCTTGACAAGGGGCCTTCGGACCTCGCGGTTGACCATATCTTTCAAATGAACGGCCTCGTCCAGCTTCCGTGGCAGTTTCAGATCAGCGGCATTTTCAGGGCACAGAGCGGTTTTCATTTCAGCCGCTCGGCCGAGTTCGTTGATCCTGACGGCGATGCCAGCACGAACTCGATCGACCTGACGGGCGGAAGGAACGCTTTTTCCGCCCCGGCATTTGTAAACCTGGACGTGCGGTTTGCAAAGCGGTTCGATATCGGCGACCGTGTGAAGATCGATGCGTTTTTCGAGTTCTTCAATGTGTTCAATCACAAAAATCCGGCAGCGGTCGGGACCCGGCCAGGCATAACGGGACAGACCTTTGGTGCGGCGACTCAAGTGCTGCCAGGCCGCGAAGGACAGATCGGATTCAGGATAGAGTTCTAGTGGCCGACAGCAGACGATCTGCAAGTAATTTCTTGCTGGTCTCTTCGTCTTTTGTGTCCGCCCTTTGCGGTCGTGTGTCAACGGTCTTTTAAACACAAAGGCCGCTAAGGTGAAGACACAAAGGGCACAAAGGTATTTGCAATCGTTACAGTCCAGTAGTTTGGAGGCATTTGGTGAAAGTATTAAATTCGATCCGCGTCATCGCGCTTGTTCTATGTTTGATGTGCGGCCCTATGGCCCAGGTATTCCTGGCCCAGAGTACCGACTATGACATTGTTATTCGCAATGGCCGCGTGCTGGACGGTGCGGGCAATCCGTGGATCGCGGTGGATGTTGCAATAAAGGACGGGCGATTCGTAAGAATCGGAAAGATAACCGGAAAAGGCCGCCAGGAGATCAATGCAACGGGCCGTTATGTCTCGCCGGGTTGGATAGACATGATGGACCAGTCAGGCGGTGTGCTGCCAAGAAATGGCCTGGCAGAGAACAAACTGCTGATGGGCGTTACGACCGCTATCGGCGGCGAAGGCGGAACGCCGGTCACGGTGGACAAGATCCCCGAATACTTCGCCGGCCTTGAACAAAACGGCATCAGCATAAACTTCGGCACTTACTTCAGCGAAACACAGGCCCGCGCTGCGGTGCTCGGACAGGATTCGCGGGCGCCAACGGCCGAGGAGCTCAACCGAATGAAGGCGATCATGGCACAGGCAATGAAAGCCGGTGCTTTGGGAATGACGACGGCGCTTATCTATCCTCCGTCGAGCTATGCAAAGACCGATGAACTCATCGAAATGGCAAAGGTCGCCGGGCAATACGGCGGCATCTACGCAAGCCATATTCGCGGCGAAGGAAAGGAGCTTGTCGAAGCGATCGAAGAAGCAATAGCGATCGGCGAAAACGGCGGTTTGCCGGTCGAGATATTTCATCTCAAGGCCGCGTATCAGCCCGGCTGGGGCACGCTGATGCGCTCCGCCGGCGAAAAGATCGAACAGGCGCGGGCACGCGGCGTTGATGTCGCGGCGGATATGTATCTTTACACAGCGGGTGGAACAGGGCTTGAGGCCGTGATACCTTCGTGGGCCTTTGAAGGCGGGAATGCAAAACTTCGTGAGCGTTTGACCGACCCGGCAACGCGTACACGGCTTAAGCAGGAAATAAAAACCGGCTCGCCCGGTTGGTGGAATATCGTCGAAGCGGCCGGCGGTTGGGACAATATTGTCCTCGCCAATGCGCAGAACAAAGAGAACTCGCGTTTTGTCGGCAAAAACCTTTCGCAGATCGCGAAGGAATGGAAAAAGGAACCGGCGGATGCGGCGTTCGATCTTGTGCTCGCGGGACAAGGCCGCGTCTATGCGCTCTATCATATGATGAGCGAGGCCGATATCGCGGCGGCACTCAGGTTTCCGTGGACAAGCATCGGAAGCGATGCGGGTGCGGCCCTAAAACCCGGCGAGACCGACATTCTTGGCCTCCCGCACCCGCGTGCCTACGGAAATTTTCCGCGCCTGATCGCCAAATATGTTCGTGAGGAAAAGGTGCTTACCTTGCCCGAAGCGATCCGAAAGATGACCTCATGGCCGGCAACGCGAATGCGGCTGGCGTCTCGCGGAATGATAAAGGAAGGGCTGTGGGCCGACGTTGTCATTTTTGCTTACGACAAGTTACAGGACAGAGCGACATATCAACAGCCGCTTGAGGGGCCGGTTGGTATCGACTACGTATTTGTGAACGGCCAGCTCGTCATCGATCACGGAAAACATACCGGTGCAAGGCCGGGCAAAGTTCTCTACGGGCCGGGGAGGAACCAATGAATTGGGCAGGAGTTTTTACGCCCCGTTACTTCAACATGGCACTGACACCGCACGCAGGCCACAACTCGGCGATCGAGATACGGGAGATCAGCGGCACGCACGAAATGCGTCTTGTTGAAAGGCTGCAGATCGACGTTTGGGGCCTGCCTGATCTGGATGTTGTTCCACTTTATCAGTTGGCGGCTGCACAAGCGGCGGGCGGTGCACTTCTTGGAGCGTTTTCCGAGGGAGAGCTTATCGGCTTCGCCTACGGGTTCGTCGGGCTCGAGGGCGGACGGCTCACGCATCATTCTCATATGCTCGCCGTCAGGCCGGAGTATAGAAATTTCAGCGTCGGTTATAGGCTGAAGCGTGCTCAGCGTGAGTTCGTAATGCGGCAAGGCATTAACGAAATGACGTGGACGTTCGACCCGCTGCAGAGCATGAATGCCCATTTTAATTTCGCCCGCCTTGGCGTTACAGCCGACAGGTATCTCATCGATTTTTACGGAAGTGACGCCGCTAGTTTTCTTCACCATAACGGCACAGATCGGCTTTGGGTAAGCTGGCAGCTCGCGAGCCCGTCAACCGAGGCCAGAATGGCAGGCGAGGCGAGCGGTGAATGGCCCGGTAATGGCGCCGTGGTGATAGTTGAGAATGGGCCTAACGACGCGCCGCTGTTTCTTGGGCTCGAAACCGCGTTCTTCAAAGACAGGGCCATTATTCAGGTCCCGTCGCATATTGCGCGCATCGAAAAAACCAATCCAGAACTTGCCGCCGCGTGGCGGACAACTACCAGGTGGGCATTTGTTGAAGCATTCAATGTCGGCTTTCGGGTAACGAATTTTCACAGAGGCACCGAGGCGGGCAGCTACCTACTCGAACGAAGCGGCGAACCGGCCCTTTAAGGATATTGGAAATGAGAAACGAAATACCGATCAAGGTGAAAGCAAAGAACACGATCAGCCGCAGAGAGATGCTTAGATCGACGGCCGTAACAGGCATTGCCCTTTTAAGTGCCCCGATGATCAATTTTGGCAGGTCGCGGATCCCCGGCGGCGGCCAAAAGGAATATTCGACCCGGGCGATCGATCTTGTAAAGCGCTCGACCGTGATCGATATGCTTGCGGCAATGACGCTTGATTTCAACAAGCAGGACAAATGGTTCAAAGATCCGGACAGCTTCACGGCCGCCGATCTTCAGCCGTTCAAAGACTCTGGAATAAACATCATTCACCCCGCCGTCGGGATGGATGGAATGGAAGCGTATTCTGATGTGCTTGAGTTTTTTGCATTTTGGAATGGCTTTATCGCCGCCCATGCAGACGACTTTATGCGTGTTGACAGCGCGGACGACATTGCTCGCGCAAAAGCATCGGGAAAGATCGGCGTTATTCTTGGCCTTCAGAATTCCGATCAGTTTCGCAAACCCGCTGACGTTGACCTTTTCCGCGGTTTGGGCCAGCGCGTTTCGCAGCTTACATACAATTCACGAAACTTTATCGGCAGCGGTTCGACGGAACGCAGCGACGGCGGCATATCTGATTTTGGGGCCCGCATTATCGAGCGGATGAACAAGGTCGGAATGGCCGTGGACGTTTCGCACTGCGGCGACCGAACGACGCTTGATGCGTTCGATCTATCAAAAAAACCTGTTCTGATCACACATTCAAACTGCCGTGCGTTGGTTCCCGGCCATCCGCGGTGCAAAACCGATGAGGCCATTAAAAAGGTCGGTGCGGCCGGCAGTGTGATTGGTATAACCGGCGTTCGAATGTTCGTAAAAGCAGACGAGCCGACGACGATCGAAGATGTGCTCAACCATTTCGATCACGTTCGCAAATTGATCGGCCCCGAACATCTCGGGGTCGGCAGCGATATAGATCTTTATGGCTACGATGCGATGCCGCCCGAACTCAACAAGCAACTTCGCGCCGGTTACAAGGGCAGCTATGGCTTTCGCGAAAAGATCGATATCGAAGGGCTGGACCACCCGAAACGAATGTTCGATCTGACCGAAGGCCTTATCCGCCGCAAATACAGCGACGCCGATATTCAGGGCATTCTGGGCGGCAATTTCTCCCGCGTACTTAAAGAGATCTGGGCGGTTTGATCCAGGAGTGATATGAAAACAACACAATTCGTTCTTCTTTTTACAATTATCCTTATCGCGCTTTGCGGTGTTGGCCCGCTCAGCGCGCAGAACGCCGCACCGTTCGAAGGCTTTGACGATTACGTGAACCGGTCAATGAAGGAATGGGAAATTCCGGGCATGGCCATTGCTATCGTCAAGGATGACAAGGTCGTTTTTGCAAAAGGCTACGGTGTTCGCGATATCGGAAAGCCGGCGTCCGTCGATGAGCATACTCTATTCGCCATAGGTTCCTCGTCAAAGGCGTTTACCGCCGCAAGCCTGGCGATACTGATGGACGAGGGCAAGCTCAAATGGGATGATCCGGTCACAAAATACCTTCCGGGGTTTCAGCTTTACGATCCGTATGTCACGCGTGAAATGACCGTCCGCGATCTGCTGACGCATCGCATCGGCCTCGAACGCGGCGATCAGATCTGGTACGCAACGCCGTATAGCCGCGAAGAGATACTGCGCCGCATCCGCTATCTTCCGCCTTCATCAAGCATGCGTTCGAAATTCGGCTACCAGAATATTATGTTCCTTGCCGCCGGCCAGATCGTTCCATCTGTGACCGGCAAAAGCTGGGACGACTTTGTCGCCGAACGCATTTTTGCTCCGCTCGGAATGAAGGAATCGGATACCACCATCCGCGCGTTGGCCCAATCAAATGACGTCGCAACGCCGCATGTCAAGATCGACGATAAGGTCCAAACCGTGCCGTGGCGAAATATCGACAACATTTCTCCGGCCGGCTCAATAAATTCAAATGTCGTTGATATGGCCCAATGGGTTCGTCTTCAGCTTGGCAAGGGAAAGTACGGCGGAAAACAGGTGATCAGCGAGGCAGCGATAAAAGAAATGCAGACGCCGCAATCGATCATCCGGATAGAGGGCCTTTATCCCATCATGTATCCCGACGCCCATTTTCTTAGCTACGGAATGGGCTGGTTTCTCAGCGATTTCCGCGGCAGCAAACTGGTCGAGCACGGCGGCGCTATAGATGGCATGCGTGCTCTTGTCGCGATGATACCCGAAAAGAATGTCGGTGTGGTGATCCTGACCAATCTCAACGGCACCGTTCTGCCGCAGTTTCTCTCGTACCGAATATTTGATTCATACCTGGGCGAACAATCAACAGACTGGGCCGCGGACGGATTAAAAAAGGTAAAAGCGGCCGAGGCGCAGGCCAAAGCCGCGGCGGCCAAGGCCGATGCCGCCCGCGTCATGGGCACCAAACCTTCGCTTGACCTTAAGGACTATACCGGAAAATATCGAAGCGAGATCTACGGCGATGTTGAGGTCAAATTCACCGACGGAAAACTGACGATCGGGTTCGGGCCAAATTACGACGGGGCGCTTGAACATTGGAATTACGATACTTTCCGGGTTACTTGGAAAGATACGGTGCTGGGCAAAGGCCTGATCAGATTTGACCTGGATACAAAGGGCAAAGCCGCCTCGTTGGACCTCGGCATCATGGGCGCATTCAAGCGTGTTCCGTAGGCAGGGCGCGATCAGCAACGTTTTTGAGGGAGATAAATCGGAATGAGAAAGAAGTTTACATCGGCGATCGTTGCCTATCTTTTGGTGTCAACATTCATGTTCGGCCAGGTGCCGAGTTCTGCGCCGGTCCCGGAAAAAACGGGTACGGCCGATGGGGCCTTGCCCGCGAAAGGTTCGGGAACGCATGAAATGACGCCCGCGGATATCGAGGCGTTTCTCGACGGCATCGTACCGCTTGAACTCGCCCGACAAGATATCGGCGGAGCCGTGATCACGATCGTAAAGGACGGAAAGCCCCTGTTCGCAAAAGGTTACGGCTTTGCAAATGTGAAAGAACGAAAGCCGGTCTCTCCGTCCGAAACGCTTTTCCGTCCGGGCTCGATATCGAAACTTTTTACCTGGACCGCCGTCATGCAGCTTGTCGAACAGGGCAAACTCGACCTTAACCGTGACGTCAATGAATACCTGGATTTTAAGATACCGGACGCTTTCGGACAGCCGATAACGTTGACCAATATCCTTACGCACACTGCCGGGTTTGAGGAACAGGTCAAGGATCTTATTACATTCGAACCCAAATCGCCCGACCTTGGGCAATATCTCAAGACGCATATTCCGGCCCGCATATTTCCGCCCGGAAAGGTCCCGGCCTATTCGAATTACGCTACGGCGCTTGCGGGCTATATTGTCCAGCGCATTTCGGGCCAGCCTTTTGAACAATACATTGACGAACATATTTTCAAGCCGCTTGGAATGACGCGTTCGAGCTTCATACAGCCGCTTCCGCCGGAGCTTGTTCCATTTATGTCCGAGGGATACGAGCTTGCGTCCGGCGAGCCGAAGAAGTTTGAGATCATACCGGCCGGCCCGGCGGGAGCGTTGAGCAGTACCGGCGATGATATGGCCAAGTTCATGCTCGCCCACCTGCAGCAAGGACGGCTTGGCGATGCACAGATACTAAAGCCCGAAACTGTAAAACTGATGCACAGCCCTCTGTTCGGGCTTGATCCTGCGGCAAATTCCATGGCCCATGGATTTTATGAAGAATCGCGGAACGGGCACCGGATAATCGGCCACGGCGGCGACACCATCTATTTTCATAGCGACCTTCATTTGGTACAGGACGCAGGGCTCGGATTTTTCATTTCATTCAACAGCGGCGGCCGCGGCCTTGGATCGCCGAGAGCGGAGATATGGCACGCATTTCTCGACCGGTATTTCCCTTACACTCCGCCGGCAGTCACTGTTCCCGATACGGCAAAACAGGATGCCGCAAGCGTCAGCGGTTCATATATGGTCAGCCGCCGGGGCGATGGATTTCTAAAAGCATTCGCGATCATCGGCGAGACAACTGTTGCTCCGGCCGAAGACGGAACGATCATAGTAGCCGACCTTCTCGACACAAACGGAAAGCCAAAGCACTGGCAGGATATCGGCGGGATGAAGTTTCGCGAGGTCAACGGACAAGACCTGCTTGTCTTCAAACCGGACGAGAACGGACGGATGCAGTTGATAATTCCATATCCGTTCATGGTCTTTAAGCGCGTCGGCCTTTGGGAAAATAATGCGGTGCTTATGCCCGTGCTTGTCGTGTCGCTGGCCGTAATGCTCCTGACACTTATTCTCTGGTTTGTCGGGTGGTTGGTGCGGCGTCATTACGGCAAGACGCTCGAGCTTCCGCGGTTTGACATGTGGCTGCGATGGGCGGTCAGAGCAGTGTTCGCACTTGCCTTGATATTCACTGTTTCACTGCTCGGCTTGATCATTTACGGCATTCAGAACCTTGATTTTCTTGGCGGCACGGGCGCTTTACTGATCCAGTTGTCCCAGGTTGTCGGCATTATTGCCTCGGCCGGAATGCTTGTCGTCTTCTTTAATGCATTCCATGCGTGGCGAAGCTCGATCTACGGGATCTGGGGCAAACTGCAGGCGACACTGTTTGCTCTCGCGGCCCTCGGATTTCTTTGGTTCGCTTTTGCCGGTCATCTGCTCTACATCAGTTCAAATTTCTGAGGCTATTACGTGTTGAAACTTAACAAGCTTGAATTGCGCGAGATCGTTCTGCCGCTGAACGCACCGTTCGAAACCAGTTTCGGAACTTCGGTCGAGCGGCGGATAATGATCATTCGCGTTTTTGATAACGACGGCGCCGTCGGGTACGGCGAATGCACGGCGCCCGAAAATCCGTTCTATAACCACGAGACGATCGAGACGGCCTGGACAATAATTTCAAAATTTGTCGCCCCGCTTCTTGCATCGGCAAATGTCGGGGCGGCGGAAGATTTAGGAACAGCGCTTGCCCCGATCCGCGGCAACCGAATGGCGATCGGCGGGGTCGAGGCGGCCGTTTGGGACCTTGAAGCGCGGCTGGCCAACAAGCCGCTTTGGCAGCACCTTGGCGGGACACTTCCCGAGATAAATTGCGGCGTATCTATCGGGCTGCAAAGCTCGCCCGAGGTTCTGCTTGAAAAAGTGACGCGCGAGGTCGAGGCCGGTTATCAGCGGATCAAGCTGAAGATAAAGCCCGGCCAGGATATCGAGCTTGTCAGCACCGTTCGCGAAAAGTACCCTGATATTCTTTTATCGGTTGACGCGAACTCGGCCTACTGTCTTGACCGCGATGCGGAAGTGCTAAAGCATCTCGATGACTACGGCCTGTTGATGATAGAGCAGCCGCTTGCGGCCGGCGACCTTGTGGACCATGCGCGGCTGCAGCGGAAAATAGATACAGCGATCTGCCTTGATGAGTCGATCACAACCTTTTCGGATGCAAAGCACGCACTTATCCTCGGTTCATGCCGGATCATCAATATCAAACTCGGCCGCGTCGGCGGCCACGCGTCGGCCCGTGCTATTCAGGAACATGCCGCGAACAGCAAGATTCCCGTCTGGTGCGGCGGTATGCTGGAAAGCGGAATCGGCCGTGCGCACAACATAGCCATGTCAACCCTAGCCGGTTTTACACTTCCCGGCGACGTATCTGCCTCCGCACGCTACTGGTCCGAAGACATTATCGATCCGCCTGTGACCGTCAGCGGCACGGGCACGATAACGCCGCCCTCCGGGCCTGGGATCGGCTATGAAGTGCGAGAACCTCTGATCGAAAAATTGACGAAACATCGTGAGGAAATTAGCCTCGCGTAGTTAAAGAATAAAAGAGCTTACTGCGGAAGAAACCTGGTCAAAAGGCCAATTACCTTGACGCAGAGATAAATATCGCGTAAAACAATTCTACTTTCTTACGATACACGATCAGGGTTTGTGGTTCGTGTCGTGCTTCGTGCATTTCGTGGCGACGAAGCCAGGACCACGGAACGGACGAATCAAGGAACGAAACACACGAAGCAGATGGGGAAAGGTGCCTGCTTTTGAATAAACCCTGGATACACGACAGTTTTAGCCCACAGACCCTTCGGGCTTTTCGGCAATTCGGATAATATAGATAAGAATCGGAGGTAAAACGCGGCCAGATGGCATCGAACCTGGTTCAAATAACGCGCCGAGGCTTTGGTGAAACAATGCGGCGGGACGGATGGTGGATACCGTCGCTGCTGACGTTTCTCGGCTTTTCGGCATTTATTGTCTACTCGACATGGGCGGCGTTTCAGGGCGAGCATTATTCGTTCGGGCCGTACCTTTCGCCGATGTACTCACCGCTGATATGGGAAGCCGCCGGCCAGCCGCTGACTCATCATGCATGGCTCGGCGCTTGGCCCGCATGGCTGCCAGCCTGGATATTGGTGCAACCGATAACACCTGCGATCTTGATCCTATGGGCGCCGGGCGGATTTCGGTTTACCTGTTATTACTATCGCGGAGCATATTACAAAGCCTTCTGGGCCGATCCGCCGGCGTGTGCCGTCGGCGAGCCGCGCAACGAGTATCGCGGCGAGAAAAAGTTTCCGCTGATATTGCAGAATGTGCATCGGTATTTTATGTACCTTGCGCTTCTATTTATAGTAATTCTGACTTATGACGCCCTAGCGTCAACTCAGTTTGCTGACGGTTTTGGTATCGGCGTTGGGACGATTGTGATGACGATCAACGTCGTCCTGCTCGCCAGCTACACCTTCGGCTGCCACAGTCTCCGCCATCTCGTCGGCGGCCGCTGCGATACTATGTCGAACAAACCCGTCCAGCATAAACTCTGGCAATGGGTCAGCAAACTAAACGGCAAACATATGCTCTTCGCCTGGCTCTCGCTGTTTTGGGTTGGGTTCACGGACTTTTACATAAGGATGTGTTCGATGGGTATTTTTACGGACTACAGGATTTTTTGAGTGTTTCGCATCTTGTTCTTTTAAGTTGCCTCCAGCTTTAGCTGGAGGAAAGATTGCAGTAAAGGAGGAGGCTTTAGCCGAACTTTAACAACAGAATTTCCTGTTGGCTTTGGCCTAAACCAAAATGCCTTGGGTCAGAGTTTGGCTGCATTTCGTCTGGTCAACTAAAAACCGTCATCCATACCTGACCGATGAGATCCGAACGAAGGTGTTCGCTCACATTCGCGAAAATGCTCGGGCGAAAGGAATTTACATTGACTTCATAAACGGATGGGTCGATCACGTTCATCGTTTGATCTCCCTCGGTACCGATCAGACCATTGAAAAGATAATTCAATTGATAAAAGGCGAATCGTCATTTTGGATCAACAAGAACAAGCTGACCAAAACAAAGTTTGAGTGGCAGGATGAGTATTTTGTTGTTTCTGTTAATGAGGGATCACTCGACCGAGTTAGAAATTATATTTCAAAGCAAGAGGAGCACCACAAAAACGTTTCTTTCGATGAAGAGTTTGAGAATTTTCTCTTGAGGGCCGGATTTCAAAAATTCATAGATCGCGGCACTTTAGGCTGAAACCGAATCAGTTCTCATTCTTTAGTTCGGCTAAAGCCTCATCCCTTGTTGCTACCTTATCCACTAGCTAAAGCTAGTGGCAACTGAATAAAAATGGCTGGCTATAGCTA
>CAUJFK010000043.1 GCA_963169175.1 Acidobacteriota bacterium
CCAAATGGTGAATCGTTTGGACTCGCGGTCGGATACTCGGACCGCGACACCAAGCGAGCCATGAAGGCAAACGACCGGATGCTGGCTGGCAGCACCGGGAAGACGTTCGCCGCGGCGACTGCATTGCAGTTGGTCAAGGAAGGCAAACTCGGCCTGGATGACAAGATCGAAAAATATCTTGGTAAAGAGCCATGGTTCAACCGACTACCCAATGCGGAAGATGTCACCATTCGTATGCTGATGAATCACTCCAGCGGCCTTGTCAGGTACGAATTTAAAAAAGAATTTACCGACTTTCTGACCGCAAACCCGATGAAGGTTTGGACGGCGGAAGAACGGCTTGCATATCTGTTCGACGCAAAGGCCCCGTTCGAAGCGGGAAAAGGCTGGGATTATTCGGATACAAATTACATCGTGCTCGGAATGATAATCGAACGCGTTACAGGGAAAAAGTTTTATGACGAAGCCCGGCGGCGATTTATAAGAAAATTCGAACTCCGCGACACGATCGCCCAGGAAGGCCCGGTTATGAAGGGCGTCGTGCAGGGTTATGCCGGAGCGGGCAATCCGTTCGGCGGCAAGGACGCGATGATCGAGAATGGCAAGTTCGTTGTCAACCCGCAGCTTGAATGGACCGGCGGCGGCTGGGCGTCAACCGGTGAGGATCTGGCACGTTGGGCGAAGCTGTATTTTGAAGGCAAGGCTTTTGACGCATCTCTGCTGCCGGAGGTTCTCGACGGCGTTTCGGCACCGATGCTCGGACGCGAAACTAAATACGGCCTTTGCGTCATTATCCGTAAGACCGCTGCCGGAACCTCGTACGGCCACAGCGGATTCTTCCCAGGCTATATGACCGATATGATGTATTTTCCCGAACACAAGTTTGCGGTTGCCGTGCAGGTGAACACCAGCGTGCCAAAGGATATCGGCAAGCCGCTGGCCCGAGTCCTCGCGGAGGCCGCTCAATTGATCCAAGACCAAAGGCAGAAACACGACCAGTAGGGAGTGTGCCGCTCGATTTTGGATTGCCGATTTTGGATTTTGGATTTGAAATCCGCATTTCGAAATCTCAAATCCGCAAGCGATCGGCCCGCTCCCTACTGGTCGTGTTGCCGGTTTTTGCCTTTGCATTATCCTCACGCCTGAATACAATTAAAGGCACTTCAATCCTCAGGAGAAAAAAACATGACAAGGTTCCTCGTTTCGATTTGTGTCCTGATCTCGGTCGTCACGCCGACTTTAGCGATCGATATGAGCCGTGAGATCGATGCGGCGGCAGCGAAAATATTGCCAAAGGTCATCGAATGGCGTCGACATCTTCATCAATATCCAGAGCTCGGCAACAATGAGTTCAAAACGGCAAAATTCGTCGAGGATCATTTACGTCGGCTGGGTATAGAGGTGCGGACAGGCATCGCGAAAACGGGCGTTGTCGGCATCTTAAAGGGCGGTCAGCCGGGACCTGTGATCGGCCTGCGTGCAGACATGGACGGCCTTCCCGTAACCGAGAGAAACTCTCTACCGTTCGCCTCCAAACAAACCGCTCAGTTCAACCGTCAGACCTTGGGCGTGATGCATGCCTGCGGACATGATACGCATGTCGCGATGCTGCTCGGAGCGGCCGAGGTTCTCGCGGCGATGAAGGACAAGATAAAAGGCACTGTCGTTTTCGTTTTTCAGCCCGCCGAAGAAGGCCCGCCCACCGGCGAAGAAGGCGGAGCGCCGCTGATGGTAAAAGAAGGCGTTCTGGATAACCCTAAGATCGAGGCAATGTTCGGCATACATATCAATTCGCAGACCGAGATCGGGCAGATAGCGTACAAACCGGGCGCGACAATGGCGGCAAGCGACTGGTTCGAGATAAAGATACACGGCAAGCAAACTCACGGAGCGTACCCGTGGGATGGCGTTGACCCGGTTGCTGTTGCGACACAGATATTTACCGGCCTCCAGATGATCGTTGCCAGGCGTTCCGACTTGCCGAAAGCGCCAGTCGTGATTACTGTTGGCCGCATTAACGGGGGTGTTCGTGAAAATATTATCCCTGAAGAATTAACAATGGCCGGGACGATCAGAACGCTTGATTCGGCGATGCAAAAAGACGTGCATGCAAAAATACGATCGACGGCAAAGAGCATCGCCGAAAGCATGGGAGCGACGGTCGAAGTGAAAATAGACACGAAAGCCCCGGTCACATTCAACAACCATGCGTTGGTCGAAAAGATGCTGCCGTCGCTCTACAAGGCCGCGGGTAAAGAGAATGTGTCCGAGAAACCGTGGGTGACCGGTGCCGAAGACTTTGCGTTCTTTGGCGAAAAGGTCCCGGCGTTTTACTTTTTTGTCGGCGGCATGCCCAAGGGCAAGAACGTGAAAGATGCCGCCCCACATCATACGCCGGACTTTTTCATTGACGATAGCCGCCTGGATGTTGGCGTCAAGGCATTTGCGAATATCGTGTTCGACTACCCGTAGAGGACGGCGGAAAAACTCTCAGATAGCGCTGATGCGGCATGCTTATTCGGCATTCTTCTTCATCTTCTTGCGGTAGATGGTAAGCCTTTACCCTATAAGATTAAGAAAAATGCCAAATAAGATGAAGCTCTCGTACGCGACATTAAGCTTGGTTGTGGGCTTCGACGAACCAGAGAAGTTTATCGATGCTTCGTGACATGCTTGTTAGCAGATCGGATGTGTCCTTATCGTCAAGACTATCAGTCGCGTCGATATCAGCACGTACCTTTTTACCAAAGTCCGCCAGTGCGGTCGAAAGGGCATCAACATGAGCGGTCCCGTCTGAGATCTCGTGCGGATATTCGCTAAGGCTCGAACTCTTTGCCGCAAGCCTCACTGTTCCCATTGCGACTCCGCCCAATGTCGTTATCCGCTCCGCAATGTCATCAACGTGCGTGTCAACCTCGGCCGCAACCTGATCGAACAACTCATGAAGGGCAATAAAATTCGGCCCTTTAACGTTCCAGTGCGCCTGTTTGGCCTGAGATTTCAGGTCCACCGCGTCCGCAAGACGCTGGTTGAGAATGGCTATCACCTTTTCCCGTATTTCTTTTGGAATATCGATCTTAGTATTGTGCAGTTCCATATATGTCTCCTCTTTAGAATTATTCTAAATCTAATTTATGCGCTTGTCAAGGCACCGGTACAAATTGAGCAGTTTTGAAAATTAGCGATCTTCCTAAAGAATATAGGCATGCAGACTTTCGCTCAAAATGTTGGATTGCAGACGTTCGCGGAATTGCCGGCAAGCATTCACAAGGCGGTCGTTGAGTCAATAACTTCAATGATAACGGGACTCGTGGGCCGGGTACCGTTTCTCCTCGCCGGCTTGATCGTGCTTGGCCTATTCTGGCTTTTTTCGAAGATCGTTAAGAAGATGTTCCTTGCCACGACCGGGCGGACGCGGATGGACCTGCGGCTTAGGGTACTGATAAGCCGAATGCTTGTAGTATTTGTCGTCGGCATCGGTTTCCTGACCGCGCTGACCGTCGTTATTCCAACATTTAATTTCGGGAGTTTGATCGCGGGACTTGGGTTTTCGTCGTTCGTGGTCGGCTTTGCCACGAAAGACATCCTGAACAACTTTTTCTCAGGGATACTTATTCTTTGGCGGCAGCCATTTCACATCGGCGATTATTTGTTTGTCAGCAACAATCAGGGAAAGGTCGAATATATAGGTGTACGGGCAACTTCGCTGCGCAAGGATGACGGTGAACTCGTGTTGATCCCGAACGGGGATATGTATTCAAGCGCGATAACCATCCGCGGCGCCGGGACCAAACGGCGGATGACGCTAAAATTTGTTATTGGCTACGAACGTCCCATTGAGGAAGCGAAAGCCATTACTACGCTCGCTTTGAGTCGGACGCACGGCGTGGTGGCGGAACCGGCCCCGAAAGTCCTGGTTTCAGAGTTGACTGCCGAGGGCATAAATATTTCGGTCAGCTTTTGGATCAATACTAATGAAGACAAGCTCCTTGAGGTATTCGACCGGGCCGTTATCGCGATCGTCACCGACCTGAAAAAACAGGGGATCGGCGTGTTTGAGTCGAAACCCGCGGAAACGGTGGTCCATGCGAATATCGATATAGGACGTAAGCGGGATGATCTCTAAGAATCGTTAGCGGGTCGGCGGCTGCCTATTCGGGCGGATGCTCATTGCTCCATTCCCGCGGAAAAGCGGTGTAAATATCCACTGTGAGTGCTTTTCGATACCGTAGTACATTAAGACGGATCGCGCGTTGCTTTGGCTGGCCACGCCTACGAACGGAACGCCGTCGAAATCTGCCGAATCGTCGATGTCTTCGTCGGGTTCGTCCTCGGTCTCTGTATTCAGAACGTTTGCAAGCGAAACAGTGTACTTGTCGAAATACTGATTTGGAGGCGGCGATGATGGGAGCACACCGTTATTGAACGCCTGGATACGTTTGGCAAAACGGGCTATCACCTCGGGCTGGGGCTGAATAAGCCGCCATCGGCCATCAAGCGACAGCGGATCTTTTGCCGCCGAGGGCCGCAATATCTGGCGTTTCTTTGTCCCATCCGGAAGTCCCTCGAGCAGGTCATCCATCGACTGGGGCAATTTTCGGCCGGCATTAAAAACAACGTACTGGTATATCGCGTTCGATATCTCTTCGCCCCGGCGGATGGATTCGAGTTCTTTTTCCCGCTGGACATCCGTATAAACAGCCGGTGCGGCCATCATTAGGATGAAAGCGAAGGCGGTCAAAAAGATCATGATCGCCAACAGGGTCATCCCTGATTCATTAGTCGATACCGTCGCCGTCGTCGTCTTCATCATTGTCCTGCTTTACGGGAGGCACCCTTGTATTCGAATTAGATGGCGGTGTGTACCGCGGAATATTGTCAGGAATACCGGGAATGCCCCGCGGAGGCT
>CAUJFK010000044.1 GCA_963169175.1 Acidobacteriota bacterium
CTTCAAAAATCCGATCGACGGCGACGACGGTGAATATCCCGCAAAATACTCACGCGCGGTTTCCGTGGCATCGATATCCGCTCCGGCAAAAACCGTGATCGCATGATCCGGTTTAACGGGCGATTGTTCAAGCGCCATCGCAATTCCCGGCCGAACGCCGCCGGCGGCGCATCCGCACACAGAGTTGACGACGACCATAAGCGTGCCGTCAGTACCCTTGACCGCGTTCTCGACGGCCTCGGACGTTTTTGTTTCCTCGATCCCAAGCCGCACCAATTCGTCGCGCATCCCGTAGATCATCATTTCCGGATAAGGCATAAATTCTCCTGATATTACTTGCTAAAAAAGGGCAGCCTCGATACCTGACCTTTTTTTCAAGTATTAGCTACCAATGCCCGATAGTCACGCCCTGTCAGACCCGCCTCGCGTAGCGGGTGGGTTCTTTCCGCACACAGCCCACAAGCACCCGCCCACACGCACCCGCCCGCTAACGCGAGGCGGTTCTGACAGGATTTGCGGCAACTGCGGCTATCAAATAAGATTTATCTCGATCAGATCTTCCCGATGAGCATAGAGATCGAAAAAAAATATCGACTTGACGAAACAAGGCGGGCCGAGGTGACGGCACGTTTGAGCGAACTAAAAGCTGAATTCATGGGTGAGGCCTTCGAGGAAAACTATCTTTTCCGCGGCGGTGATCTGAAAAAACGCGCCGCTGTTCTTCGCCTGCGAAAGATAGGCGACCGTACCATCCTTACCTACAAAGAACGTATCGGACACGATTCCGGCATCAAACAGCGGATCGAACACGAAACCGAGATTGCAGATGCCGCCGCAATGGAATGCATCATCGAAAGCCTCGGTTATACGCTGAACGCCGTGTACGAAAAGCGCCGCCGGACCTGGAATTTCCGGGACGTCGTCGTAACGCTCGACGAACTTCCGTTCGGTTTGTATATGGAGATCGAGGGCGAGGTTGCCGCGATCGAAGAAGCTGAGCGAATGTTGGAGATCCTTGATCTCAAGGTTGAACCACGCGGCTACCCAAGGCTCGCCATCAAATACGGCACTCTTGCAAATGGTGTCTGCGAAGCAAGGTTTGATCAAGGCGGCAGCCTATAAGCAAATAACCGATCGAAACAAACTCACCCGCCTATTTCAATATCGTTACGCGGGTTCCCACCGGGATAACTTCAAACAACGCCGTCATCTCATCATTTTCAAGCGCGATACATCCATGGGTCCAGTTGCGCGAGATCCCGCCTCCGTGAATGTATATCTCACCGCCGAGCCGAGTTTTCTGCGGCGGCATTTTTTTCTCGCTCGCGGCCTTTATGATGGCGTCATGTTCCTCACGAGAGATGAGTCCGTCAGCAAGCCCGCGTTCCGCATCATCCGGCGTTGGATAGCTAAGTCCCAAGGAAAGATGAAATCGACTTTTTGGATTTTTTACAAACACATAGAACTCACCCTCCGGCGTCCGGCCGTCGCCCTCGACCTCTTTGTCTAGCTCAGGCGACGATCCAAGTACCGTGCTAAACGAACTGACCAGCCGGCCTCCATCGTACACTTCCAAAACTCGCGTCCTTTTCCGTATCACAATCGCAGGTTCCTTCAGATCTGGCAATTTAGTTTTCATTATCGATGTAGAATTTAGCCACGCAGCAACCGCGACCACAAGACCTGCCACAGTGGCTGCAGCGAGAAGAACAACGGGTCTTTGACCGAATTTCATTTGCCTCCATCACGCTTTTACGGCCGGGCCTCAACGAACTTTACCGCATTGGCTTTCTCTCGAAAGGATTTCGCCTCAACAGGCCGCCCGTTCTTTTCCCAAAATGCAGCAAGGTTGTTGTACCGTTCCACCGGATCATAATTCATCGCCCACGTGAGCTTGGCCATGCACTCCGGACAATCGTCCAATGGCCGCCGGTCGGTTTCGCCGAGATGATTTGTTCCTGACATCAGGCATTCATATTTTGTGCAATGCTTCATCGAGAACATATGCCCGGTCTCGTGCATTGCAATCTTTAATGCCCGGGTCAATAACCGGTCCTTGTCGTTGTCGCGGCCAAACGCGATATTCGACAACCGGTAAAGCGAATAAACGCCAACTCGTTCCGAAAACGTCGCTTGCCCAAAAACGAAAGACCATGTATCGCCGGGATAGAGATCGTAATTTGTGAAGGCGATAAGTGCCGCCGCATCGTTTGGCAGAAGTTTCGGAAGAACATCGTCCAGAAAATATGCCGTGCGGATTTGCAGATTGTTCTTATATTCGATCTTTCTCTGCTTGTCCGCCGGAACATTGCCAAGCGGTATTTCAGCATTCAGCTTGACCGGCAGGCTGTAGAACGCCTTCATATACTCCGCCGTCAACGCCATCGCGCGTTTTTGTTCGGCGCTGAATTTTCCGATCGGCTGAATGTAGATCGTCCGTCGCTCCGGTGTCGGCAGCGTTGGGTTTGAGGCAAGATATTCTTCGAACGTTTCGCCCGGTTCCTTCTGTGTGTCGAGCCAATCGCCCTCCTGAACGGTCATCGGGCGAAAGGACCGGACGACCGCATCCTTTTGCCGCGACAGCCGCTCGGCACGCTTATCCTCTTTCGCCGACAAGTCCGCATTGCCGGCCAATGGCTGCTGCGATGAACAACCGGCGGCGATCAAGACAAATAGAAAAACGATCGACGCTTTCATATCAACTTTAGACGGCATTCGCGACATTTTGTTCCGCGACGTCTATCGTTATTTCCCGCGGCTCATCGCCATCGCCCTTGATGTCTATCGAGATCACCCGTGCGGGCAGATCTGCATCACCCAGCCGCTCTGCCCATTCGATCATCACGATCGCCCGCGGGTCTTCCAATATCTCATCCAATCCGACCGCAAACGCGGCATCACTTTTCTCATCGATCCGCCAAAGATCTATATGATAAATATTGTGCTCGTTGGTTTTATACAGATTGACCAACGCAAAACTCGGGCTTGTAACCTCATCGACATCAAAACCAAGGGCTTGAACAATCCCCTTAGCCAGCAACGTCTTCCCCGCCCCAAGCCCGCCCCGCAGCAGCACGAAATCACCGCCGCGCAGCTCACGGCCCAGCCGGCCGCCCAGCAAGAATGTTTCGTCAGGACTGTTTGATATTATGACTTCCATGCCTAAACGAATAGCCGACAGCTATTTATAAAAATTATGCCCAACCGCCTCAAACGTTTCAGTCAAACATTCCCGCACATCCGAAGCCGTCATTACGCGTTTGCCAAATTTCTTCTCGGCGATGTCGCCCGCCAGTCCCGCTGCATAGACCGCCGCAACCACGGTCTCGAACATACCAATTCCCATCGCCGCGGCCTGTGCCGCGAAGCCTGCGAGGATCCCGGTCAGCGTATCGCCGTTGCCCGCCTTGCCGAGGCCCGAATTGCCAGTTGGGTTGACGACAACCTTACCGCCCGGCTCGCCGATCAGGACCCGTTCACCTTTGAGGACGAGGAGGACATTAAACTTCTGCGAGAAGTCGCGCACGGCGGCAACGCGATCCTCGATCAAGTTCCTATCTTTTGTCCCAAGCATTCGCAGAAACTCGCCTTCGTGCGGCGTCACTATTAGACTTGGGCCACCACCGTTTTGAGTTCCGGCTTTTGACGGCCATTCCGCGAATGGCGAAAGCAGCGTCAATGCATCCGCGTCGAGGATCATCGGCATACGTCGATTCTCCACCAATTGCCTGACGAACCGCCCGGTCGATTCGTCGGTCGAAAGCCCGCTGCCGATCGCCACCGCATCGACATTCTTTAATAATTTTTCGACCTCCGCAATTGCGCCCTCTGAAATCGAGCCGCTCTCAGTTTCCGCCAACGGCCGCACCATCACCTCCGGCAAAACCCTTGCGGCAATAGTGTCTTTGGATGTCCTCGGCGTCCCGATCGTCACCAGCCCAACACCCGAACGCATCGCCGCGTTCCCGCACAATACGGCTGCACCGGAATAACTCTCAGATCCGGCGATCAGCAATGCATGGCCGCGTTTGTTTTTATATGAGTCATCCGAAAAACGCGAATTCCATAGCCACGATAGGACGTCGTTCTTCTCGGCGACAAAAAGATCCGATCTTGCCGCATCGATCAACTCTGGAGGTGAACCGATCGCTTCGACCAACACCTCGCCGCACGCGTGAACCGCAGGCGGCAGTACAGTTGCGATCTTCGGTGCAGTGAATGTTGCCGTCACATCTGCCTCCAGCGGGCAGGCCGAAGGTTCGCCGCCATCGGCATTGAGTCCGGACGGCAGATCGACCGCCACGATCAATGGGCAATGCGAATCGAGTTTGTGATCGCGGGCGATGTCGAGAAATGAAAAATATTCGTCCGTAAGCGGCCGGTCCAAACCGGTTCCAAAAACGGCGTCCACTATGACATCAAACTTCTTCTCGGACCTGTAATATTGCCACGTCGCATAAAGCTGATCTTTACTCTGGATCTGGTGAAAGCCAATGTAACCTTCCAATCGTGATACGATCGCGAAATTTCCGGCAGTATCGCCTTCGCCTGCGGGTGCTTCACCCCAAACAAGCGCGTCCACCTTCGCACCCATCTGCCAAAGGATCCGTGCTATCGCCGCCCCATCCCCGCCGTTGTTCCCCTTGCCGCAAAGCACAAGGACCGATTTTCCACGTACGGAACCGCCAAGTTTTTCCGCGATCACCCGAACCACCGCGTGCGCGGCATTTTCCATCAGAATGACCGATGAAATGCCGTATTTTTCCGTCGTCAACCGGTCCACCTCGCGCATTTGGGCGGCTGTCAGGACTTTTTGCATACTGCAATCAAGTTGCCACGAAAGGCCGTATAGTTCAAACGCAGAAAAGCCGCATCCGTTTCCCGTCGAATGCGGCCCAACCGTTACTTTAATAAGGAGCAGAATGAAATGAACAGACCTATCCCTGGTCAGACGAGCAGTTTAATGCTTGCCACTGTACTTGTCCTTGGTTTCCTTCCGTTCATTTAATACAAACCACTATTCGCGCACTGTTTCCAAAAAAGACCGGTATCCGTTCATTCTGACCGATATGGTCGTCCCGGGTGGATCATTCCTTATGTAAACCGTGTGGTTTTTGGCACTCCTGCACTTACTATCCGATCGCCGTTTCGAGTGATTCGACTATTACTTGATTGAGGCTGATGTGTTTAGCCTTAGCAAGCTTAGAAAGTTTATGATGCAGGTCGGGATCGAGACGCAAAGTGAGTTTGCCGGATGATTGCTTTCGTGCGGAAATGCCTTTTTCTTTTGCGAGATCAAGAAACACGCGCAAACTTATAGCTCCTTCCTTGCGAAGGGACCTGATGCTATCGGCGTAGAAGTCCGCTCCTCCGTTAAGGCCAAGAAACTCACCTCGAAACAGTTCAGTTTCCGGATCAAAAGCGATAACCGCTTCGTATTCGCCAAACTTCATCACGTTTTTCATAATTCACTCTCCGGCTGCATTGTGTTCTTCTAGCCATTTTCTTATCGACCCGACCGCGCCTTCATCAGTTGTCGGACGCGGATGCGGTCTGTGAAATACACGAATTTCGTTGAACAGGAAAACGCGAACGCGTGAACCTTCCGCTTCGGAAACTTCGGCTCCCAAACTTTTGAACATAGATTCAATGTCGGACCAGCGGATATTACCGGAAGCAGGACGGGCAAATATGAGATCAAGCGTTTTCCTGTCTTTGCGTCTCATTGGCATATAGTATCAGAATGTGCCACCATCATCAATCAATAACGTTGAATGCCAGCGGCTATAGAAGTGAACGCAAGACGATTTGCCCGCTTCATTTTGGAGGGATTTTGACGGATTGCGAAAATCGAGGATTTCTCAATTTCGCACCTAATTGGTTCTGTTGGTGATCCCGGCTGGATTCGAACCAGCGACCTTCCGCTTAGGAGGCGGACGCTCTATCCAACTGAGCTACGGGACCGATGTCACTTTTGAATTCTGGCCGGCGGTTTTTGGATTGTCAAGAATCGTAACGGATCAACGATTCGACCTGATGGCCGTTGAATTTGCTTCGGCCATTCAAAAAATCGAGTTCCACGACAAAAAGCAGTGCGGCGACCTCTCCGCCGAGGCCTTCGACCAGGTCGACAACCGCGCGGGCCGTGCCGCCCGTCGCGAGAAGATCATCTACGATCAGCACGCGATGGCCTTTGCCGATCGCGTCCTTATGGATCTCCAGCGTGTCTTGTCCATATTCAAGGTCATATGAGATCGAGACCTTTTCCGCCGGCAGTTTCTTCGGCTTACGCACCGGGACAAAGCCAGCACCAAGCTTATACGCCAGCGGCGTAGCAAAAATAAACCCGCGTGATTCGACGCCGATGACCGTGTCGATCTTTTCATCTTTGGACATTTCGTACAAAGCATCGATCGTTCCCCTAAGGCCGTCCGGATCCTTTAGAAGCGTCGTGATATCGTAAAAATTTATACCCGGCTTCGGAAAGTCGGGCACCTCGCGAACAAGTTTTCTTAGGTTTTCCATTTAAGTGATTTGTCGGATCCAAGATCGACAACGTTTGGCCTTTGGCGTCTCGTAGATAAGTGGCCGGCTGCTGCCGCTCGCAATTCTGATCTTTTATCTTTCTATCCTAAACGATGAAAATTCCCAGCTAGGATCAAGAACGATCTCTTCAAGTTCATCCACTCTCGAAAATTGCGGCCCGGCGGATAGATCGTGTTTGAACGCCTCGACCGACCGCTCTGATCCTTGCGCAAAGGCCTCAACGCGGCCGTCTTCTAGATTGCGAACGTACCCCAGTACCTGATGCCGCGCGGCAACGCGTTGGGTAAAATACCTGAATCCCACCCCTTGAACACGCCCGCTTAACAAAAATCTTCTGGCGACAACCATCGATAGTTTTCTTATCCCAACGCGTCCAAACATTCGGCCAGCGTCCGCTTCCTGCAAGTGTAAACCGGCATACCGCGAAGTGTAAATTTGCTCGCTGGTGTTTGCCGCAGCTCTTCGGTCAACGCCAAAAAGTCGCGAGGCTCATCAGTTTCAAACGAAATGAGATATTCATGATCGCTCGAACCGAAGGCGTGCGTCAGATGTATCCTGATGTTCGGAAACTTCTGGCCGACCATAAAATTTTCTTCCATCAATGCGTCACGCTCATCGCACGCCTTGTCGTACCATTCCGGCTGCTTGGCGCACGGATAGACGAAGTGATATTTCCCGCCGCCGGCAATCACATGCAGGCGGCTTTGCGGATCGCCAAGGCCGTCCTCCGGGATAAACGTCCGCTTTTTGGTCACCGCCAGATAGTTCTCGGCGGTTTCCAGATAGCTCCCGAGGTTCGTGCGAAATAACTTCGCCGTCATGTCCTGGATCAGATCGAGCGACAGGCCAATGCGCCATAGCATCAGGTCCGCCTTTGAGTCGAACCCGACCAGCGAATAACTATAGAGAAGAAAATCGGCCTGGAACGAATCGTAAACACCCTGAAACTCCCTCTTGAAGATGCTCTTTGTCTCGTGGTCCAATTTCCGCCAGTCGGGGTTCACCCGAAAGAACATAAAATTGACGAATTGCTTCTCGACGAGCGGCAGTTCGAGCGCGCCCTTGCTTTCAGGCACCAGTCTTAGGCCCGCGGATTCGGCTTGGTCTTTTGAATGATGCATTAAATCCATCAGGACGGAATCGTTCAGACGATCGGCTGACAGCAGACGCAGGCGCGGGATCTGTCAAAAACCTATTCTGCCAAGTTTCCGCAACGTTGTCCAAAACGCAAATGGCTGCCTGCCTGGCGCCTGCGATTTATTAAAATGTCGGCCCGTCGCCGAACGGAGTTTTGTTTTGCGGTTTTCGTCTTCCTTTCGACTGGTTCGTGGGTCAGTGTCCCCGGTCCGGCTTCGCCACCACGAACTGCACGAATCCAGAAACGAAAGACACGAAACAAGGGCGCTGACTCTTGTTCATCTTATTCGTTTGTCTTCATCTTATTCAGTGGCAAAAAGTTACCACCCACCGAAAGAAGATGGAGAAAATCTGAATTTCGGAGCAAAAAAGTTCGCACCAGACCCATTTTAGACCTTTGCAGACATCCTCTACTTGAATGAGTATGGAATATTTATCGGTGAATGGCCGCGGCCGTGGCCTTTCGATGTTCGGATGGCTTCGGTCACAAATTCCTTTGCGATCGAAACGGACTGGGCCAAGTCGCGGTCGAGCGCGAGATTTGCGGTGATCGCCGCCGCAAGTGTGCAGCCCGTGCCGTGCGTCGCAGTCGTGTCGATCATATCGGCCTCGAATACATCTACGGAGCCATCCGCACTGAACAGGAAATCACGTGCCTTTCCATCGCTTTCGATCCCGTGCCCGCCTTTCATCAAAACATTCGCCGCACCCATCGAAAGCATGGACCTCGCGGCCGATTCCATTTCTCTGTGCGAGCTGATCACACTGCCCGTGATGCGTTCCGCTTCCGGAAGATTAGGCGTAACAACCAGGCTTAGTGGAAACAGTTTTTCGATCAGGGCCTGAAGTGCGTGATGATCTATCAGGTCGTAGCCAGAGGTAGATCGAACGACCGGATCGACGACCAGGCGGCCTACCGCATACCGCTTCATCAATTCCGCCGTTTCTTCTATCACCTCACGCGTCGGCAACATTCCCGTCTTGACCGCCGCCGCTGGCAGATCGTCCATCACGGCTGTAACCTGTCCCCATATCGAAGCCGCGTCCTGATTAACTGAGCCAAATACGCCCGTTGTATTTTGGAAAGTAACGGAAGACACAGCGGCGGCGGCAAAACAGCCGAATGCAGAGAAAGTTTTGATATCAGCGATCACTCCCGCCCCGCCCGATGGGTCGAGGCCGGCAATCGTCAAACATACCTTTTGAACTGACATGATCTATTCAAAATGGGCCAAGGAAACGCCGTCGTTTATGCAGCGGTTCAAATAACGGATCGCCGCATAACCGGCCCCACCGGCGCCAATGACCGCTTCAACCCGTGTCTCATCAATGCCGCCAAGCGCAACGACCGGAAACGGAGCAAGCTTTGAGCAAACAGCTGCAAGCCTCGCCAATCCGACACCGTCTCCCTTTCCGGGACTCGAAAATACCGGCCCAAAAACAGCAAGGTCCGCACCCGCATCCCGCGCTTCCGCAACTTCTTCGAAGGAATGAGTGGAAACGCCGATCAAGAATCCTGCCGGTACCAAACGCCGAACAACCGCCGCAGGCAAACCGTCCGCGGGCAGATGAGCACCGTCCGCACCCGCGGCGACGGCAATATCGGCCCTCCCGTTGACCAGTAACTTAACATCGCACTCTCGGGCAACGATCGCCGCCTCTGCCGCCAATGTAAAAAGATTTGCGGCCATTAGTTTTTTCTCACGGATCTGAAAATGGGTGATCCCGCACGCAGAAGCTGCCGCTATCGCAGCGACGATTCTAGGCTTAACATGAGAAAAATTATCGTCGTCCGCCTCGCCCTCAGAAATGCAGTAGATAATCGGGCTCACTTTTCGGCCGTTTTGTGGTCATGCTCACGAAGCAATGCAACACTCTTCTCAAAATGCGCAACCTCCCAAAAAGCGATGACGATATTCAGCACACCAAGCCCCGTCACGGCGCCGCGAAACCAGTTCGACGTAACGGTGCGCTGAAGACCAGGCAAACCGGTCCCGTCAGACACCAGGGCGAGAAGATAGTTATCGCTCCAGTTCCCGAATAACGTGTCCCACGGCGAAAGGATCAGATAAAAACCAAGCAGCAGGCACAGGATGATGAAAAATAAGACGGTCAGTCTTTCGACCATATACGCGCGATTATATCCGCTTGGAATAAACTGCGAAAGCCCGCGCAGGCGGCAAAAGGCGAAAGTTCATCGCTTTCTTCGCCATTCACCCCCGTCTCGGGCCTCGTTTGGGAACAAACTAAAATCTAATGATTCACCGCGAAGCTTCGTATTCGCTCGCTCACATCGCGAAAATCTACATTCTCGGCATACACCTGCTCGAAATAGCGGCCCGCGTGCTCCAGGTCTCCGTCTGCCTCGTGTGCCGCTGCGAGCTCGTACCAAACTCCCTGTTTTTCTTCCTTTGTCAGGTCAGCGGTCTCAAGGCTCCGTTCGTACCATTTCTTGGCAAGCTGCGGCATGCCCTGCTGCATAAAACAATGTCCCAGTAGATTTGCACAGGCAAAAAAGCGACGCGTGCCATCGTTTGTCCGCACCAATGCCGCACCCGCCTGAAATTCCTTGATCGCGTCTTCGACCAGGCCCATCTCTTGATACGCTATGCCGGTATTGTAGTGCGTTTCATAATCAGAACCATCGTCCGATCCGGATTCATCAAACCCAAATTCGATCGTCAGATCGTGCGGGTTGAATGCCCCGGGCTGATCGCGGGTGGCGGGATTCCCATTTCCCGCAACGCCCGCCGATCCGGTATCGTCCGCAGACACAAGCGCGTTAAGCGAACGCAGCTCATCCCAAAGCTCTGCGATCTCAGCCCGGTCTCCGAATTCGCCGCGTAGTTCGTTGGCAGCCTTTTCAGCGAGTTCCAGATAGCCGTTCTCGATGTAAAACCTGACACTGTCTATTTCCTTTTGGAATCGGGCAAGGTCACTTGTCGTTGCATATGATCTGTCTTCGCCCGACTCTCCTTCGAGCTCGGCAACGTGCCCCATGAACTCAAATCCGGAACCCGGCGCTCCAGCGGCCGCTCCTTCCAGTCCCGTCGCTGTGCCAACATCGGCCGCGGCACCGTTCGAATCAGCCGGTCCACTCTTCAGAAATCGTTTGTCAAACAGGTTATCTTCCGACTCGGTGCCTTCAAACCCATATTCTGCGTTTATCTCACGAAGTCGGTCGGCATAACCGGTATCATGCGGGACAAGCATTGTAAGCTGCAGAAGCGCGTATCGTTCGTCCTCGACCGAACCGGCATCCCGTGCTACCTGCGTCAATTTTGCCAGCGATGAACACAGTGCTTCCTCGTCACGCTGCCACGAACAATATCGCGCCTGAAGCCTCAAGGCATCCAATTGATCGGGATCCTTTTGAAGTATCGAACTGACCAACGCACTGAATTGTTCGGCCTGGCCGCCGACCAGCATATGCTCGGCAGACATCGAAAGAATGCGCGTGGTCGATGCGACATCGTCCCTGTCCAGGTATATGTTTGCCAATTCCAGAAATTTCGGGTAATTCGCCGGCTCCATTTCGACCAGTCGGACAACGGTCTTTTCGGCCTCGGCGATCTCACCCGCCTCGATCAGGCAATCGATCAGCAAGATCCGGATCTCGCGGCTATGCGGGAACTCGACCAATATCTCTGACAGTTTCTCGGCTGATTCTTTTGACCGGCCCAGGGCCGACAATGAATTCACAACAAGGCCGAGCACCGCCGGCACGTCCTTTTTTATCGAAAGTGCCTTCTCAAAAACGGCTAACGCTTCTTCATGCACGCCTTTCTTGGCAAGCCGGCTTCCGCACTCAGTGTACGCATCGAGCGCATCATCGAATTGCTTCTCGGCAAGATACGAGTCCGCGAGGCTGAGATACGAAACGGTGTCCGTCGGATCGAGTTGCGCGATCTCCTTCCACATCGCAAGGGCCTCGATCTTGTCGCCCGCCCTTTCGTAGTGTTCGGCAACGCGCTGGTATTTCGCCCGAGCTTCACCAACCGACCCTTTCTGTTTGTACAATTCGGCCAGCTTTTTCCAAACCTCGACGCTGTTCGGTTCAAGCCGTGAGATCTTGTTATAGACAGCGATCGCCTTCTGGGCAAAGCCCTGCTTGCCGTAATGATCGGCAACAGCCGCATAGCATTTCACTGCCTTCCGGACGTCCGCATCTTTCGAATT
>CAUJFK010000045.1 GCA_963169175.1 Acidobacteriota bacterium
GGAATGTTCCGACCAGGGCAGCCCCGACGTGATGGCCCAGTTCTTCGGGCGGCCCGTCAAGATGCTGCATCGTGACCACGATGCCGAGTACGGCTGCGACGATGCCCAATCCCGGAAGTGCGTCAGATGCCCGCTGAAGAAGCTGCGGCACTATCGCTCCTTCATCGTGATGCGTTTCAAGCTCAGATTCGAGCATGATCTCAAGTTCTTCCGGCGAACAAGCCCCGTTGACGAGCATCTTCATTGCGTCGCAGAAAAAATCGACCGCGTGATGATTGGCGACGAACGATGAATATTGTGTGAAGATCGAGGATGACATTGGATTGTTGACATCCTCTTCGATCGAAAGCAAGCCGCCTTTTTTCGAGTTAACGAAAACTTCATACTGCATTCGCAGCACTTCTGAGTATGTATTTTTATTAAATGGTGAACCTTTCAACGCTACGGGAACGTTTGCCACGATCCGCATCAGGAACTTCAGCGGGTTGGCGGCAATGGTCGCTCCGATGACGGCGCCGCCGATCACGACGAATTCTGATGGCTGGACCAGAACGCCAAGAGGGCCGTTGATCATCAGGAATCCCCCAATGACACAGCCCATAACAATTATTATGCCGATGATTATGAACATAGGAACGAGCGTCCTGCAAAACAAAGAACCGGTCGTGCCCTAGTCTGAACTAGTTATCGGGGTTCTCTTTGTGAACTTTGTGTCTTCATTTGAGTTCTTTGTGTTTTGGCTTTGCCTTTAACATAGAGGGCACAAATGGAAGACTCAAAGGCCACCAAGAATTCAAACTGGGCGACTAACAAAAAAGAACGGCCGCGAGACAGATGAGATCGATCGATCAAAAACTAATTGTCTGCGGCCGGTCCAAGATCAAAGGCGGCGGTTCAGGGTGAGGCTGCCCGCCGCTTCAGATAGCTTATCGGCAGAGAACAGGATTTCTTTAGACGATCTGCAGAAGATCCTGAAAAGTTTGATTAAGTGTTGTGATCACACGAGAGTTTGCCTGAAAGCCGCGCTGCGCCTGGATCAGATCAACAAACTCATTCGTGATGTTCACGTTGCTTGCTTCGACGTACCCGCCGGCGATCAGGCCGCGGCCGCCTGCACCGGGCGAACCAATGGTCGCCTGGCCTGAGCCGATGGTCTCGCCGAACATATTTCCGCCCTGCCGCCCGAGGCCTTCTTCGGCGTTAAAGGTCGCCAGGGCATATTGCCCGAGGATCCGGGTCTGTCCGTTCGAGAATATGCCGAAGATGTTCCCGTTTTGATCAACGGCCGCACCTTCGAGGGTTCCTGAACCATATCCATCCGCGATCACGGCCGAATGTTCGGACTTTGCCGCGTAGCTCGTGATCTTCGGTGCACCCGGCGATCCGTTCGCGTTTGTATCATTCAGGTTGATCGTTATCGACGGCAGCACGGCAGTGCCGAGTTGTGTTTGATCGGGCACAACCTCAAGCGAGGTCGGTGACGTCAGCACTCCGTTCGAATCGAAGGTGAACGACACGGGCGATCCGCTTGGCCCCGAACCGTTTGCGTTCAGCTGGGCAGCGGCGCCGTCGAGTGTGGCGGTCATCTGGAACGAGCCATCGGCCTGACGAGTGAATGTCATATCCAGCGTTCGTTCCGCCCCGAGTGAATCGCGAACCGTCATCGGAACGTGGTGCACCGCACCCGTCGCCGACTGAGCATCAAGATTCAAGCGGAATGTTGCCTCGGTCGTTCCCTGCGGCGCAAGGGTTTGGCCGATAGGGAATTGAAGCGAACTAAGCTGGGCACCGGCTGGGATAGCGCCGTTCTGGGCCTGATATCCCATGACCTGCCCGCCGTTTGAGGCAACCAGGTATCCGGTATTGTTGACCGTAAAATCACCGGCCCGAGTATAGCCGCGGGTCCCGTCGGCGTTATTTACAACAAAATACCCGTTACCCTGGATCGCCGCGTGCAGCGGTGAGCCGGATTCATTCAAATTCCCCTGAAGAAAGTTCGTGTGGATAGCCGCGGTTTGAACACCGTTGCCTATCTGCATGGAATTTCCGGCGCCGTTAAGGCGGGCACCGAACCGGCTGGCAAAAACATCGGCGAACGTGATCGAACTGCTTTTGAAGCCGATCGTATTCGCGTTGGCAATGTTGTTGCCGACGACATTTAATGCGTTGCTGCTGGCATTGAGCCCTGACAACGCTGCGTTGAAAGAAAAACTCATATCTAGATCTCCTGTTTTCGGAATGCGGTCAATCTTTTCGCGGCTGGTTGAGCAGCCCTGCAAGTTGATCGATCGACTGGCGGATGCCGATCAGCTGGTCCAACGAATTGAACTGTGCCAATTGGGCGACGAATTCGGTCCCGTCCTGCGGTGCAAGCGGGTCCTGATTCCTTAGCTGTGCGACCAAAAGGGTCATGAACATATCCCTTTCGTTTCGCGGTGCGGCACCGGCTGCAGTTGATCCTGCACCGGAGAGTGCCGCGGAGACGGTGTTTACTATCATCTAATGACCTCCTGCCGTTGGGCCTATTACGCCCGCAAGCTGACAAGGCGATCTTCCGATTCGTCCTTGATGTCTGAAATGCCGTGGTGATCATCGATCACAACGGGCTGGTGCGCTTCCGTCCGGCCGCCGGAGGAAGCTTCGCTGTTTCCGCCCTGTCCCATTGTGGACGAGGACGACGGCCTGAGATCTACTTCGATCTTTTCTACAAGCAGCCCCGCTTTCTCGAGAGAATCGCGGAGATGGCCTATGTTTTCGTTAAGAGTTGAGCTGGTATGCTCACGCTCGGTGGAAATGGTGGCCGTGACCGAACCCGACCGATGCCGGACAACTGTGATTTCGACCGAGCCAAGTTCGGCGGGGTGAAGACGCATTTTTAGGACGTTTCGATCGCCATGCGATCGCAGGGAATTGGCGAGATGGATAAGTCGCACGTCGATCTGTGAAAGCACGGCGGCGTCGGACCTCGGTGTTCCATTGACACTGCCTGCCATAGGTCCGGAAGCATCCCGAACGCCCGCGGATGTTCCCGCTGCCGGATCCAACAAAATGCCTTCGCTTCCGGCATTATCGATCCCGGTTACGTCCGGCCTTTCTCCGAAAACCAGTTCACGGACTTGGGTGAAAGTGGTGATAGCCGCTCGCTGCGAGGCGGTGAATGTATCTGCCAAGTCTCTTGCGGCCATGAATTCAGGCGAGCCGGGACCTACACCGTTTTCGCTTTGGGTAGCCGTATCGGAGCTTGAGATCTCGGCCGCAAGGTCGTGTAATGACGGTACGTCGATGTTTAGCGTTGGATCTGTGGAGATAATTTCTAAATCCGCAACCTTCAACGGATTGGATTTCGATCGGAGGGATTTGGCCGGCAAGGTACATCCGATCTCCATCAGAAGATCGGACGGAAGTTGCGATAGATCTTCGGCCCAGATCGGAAAAGCGGCTTTGCCTTCGTGATGAACCGGGGTTGCGAAGTTGTGGCGATCGGCAGTTGTAAGCTCCGAAACGGTCACACTTTTCCCCATGATTTTTGCAGGCTGGTCAATTTGGCCGATCTGTGCGAGACCGTTCTGCCGATCGGGCGAGGTCGCGGAAGGCCCCGGCTTTTTAGCCTTTCCGTCCGTTCCTCCAACGTCAGGCGATCCGGCAGAGGGCCTGGCCGTAATAATTGACGCTGTTTCGGATGTCGGCCGCTGATCAGAAACGGATGCCGGCACCGATTCATCCCCAGAAGAATTCACCGGTATTTCAACAAGATGATTCGTCCTGCGCGGCTGTTCGACCGGTGACGAAACGATAAAAAACGCCTCAAAGTCGTCAGGCGTTGCTTTCTCAGAAACGCCGGAAGTTGCAGTGTTTGAATTATTTCCGGCAAGTGATGTAGATCGCGCGATCGGCATATTCATTTTGAGTCCTGTACACTGCGGGCGAACTTGGTTGTTACAAGTTCGTCGAGGTTTCGTTGCTCCTGGCGATTGGCCTCAAGTTCGTGTCGCTTCGTTTGGCCGTCGCGAAGCTTGTCCGTGATCTTCACCTCGATCCGCGCGGCCCTGACCGATTCCATCTGCCTGCGGACCTCGTCCTGCTTCCGTTCAGCGGCGACCTGAGCTTCTTTTTGCAGCGTATTCAGCGAAGCAAAGTGGTTAGCATTGAGCTCCATTTCAAGCGGGTTCAGCCGTTCACCCGAATTGATCCGCACAAGGTACTGCTCAACAGCTTCATTTCGCATATCTTCAATGTGCTCAACGCGTCGCTCGGCCTCGAGCGCCTGGACCTGGAGTTCGCTAAGTGCCAGATTCTCCTGCTCACTTTTCATTTCGCGCACTTTGTGGACGGTTTGGAGGGTAAATTTGAACTTCTTCATGCGGTTTCGATCGCTAGTAGTTTTTCAATACTGTCGGTCAGGTGGCAGGTTTCCGTGCGCTCCTGTTTTAGAAATCTCAGAATCTCATCACGGCGGGCAATGGCGAGGTCGATAGACCTGTTGCTACCCGTTTGGTAGGCACCGATATTTATCAGGTCTTCGGCTTTTTCATAAGCGGCTATCAGCTCGCGCACCTTGCCGGCTTTGTCGCGGTGATCGGGTTCCGCGATTGCGGAAAAAAGCCGTGAATTGCTGTGAAGGACATCGATGCAGGGATAATGATTCTGTGCTGCAAGTGAGCGTGAAAGCACGATGTGGCCATCCAGGATGGATCGGACCGCGTCAGCGATCGGCTCATTCATATCGTCACCTTCCACAAGTACGGTGTAAAAGGCGGTGATCGACCCGCCGCTGTCAAATTTTCCGGCGCGTTCGAGAAGCTTTGGGAGCAGGGCAAACACTGACGGTGTGTAACCCTTTGACGACGGCGGCTCGCCCGCGGCCAATCCGATCTCGCGCTGGGCCATGCAGAATCGTGTTACCGAATCCATGATCAAAAGCACGTTCGAGCCTTGGTCCTTGAAATACTCAGCGATCGCCGTGGCGGCCATTGCGGCACGAATGCGGACAAGAGCGGAATCATCCGAGGTAGAAACGACCAGGACGCTGCGTTTCATTCCTTCCTCACCTAGTTCGTTCTCGATGAACTCCCTGACTTCGCGGCCGCGCTCGCCGATCAGAGCGATGACGTTAACATCAGCTGCCGAACGCTTTGCCATCATTCCGAGAAGTGTCGATTTTCCGACACCCGATCCGCCGAAAATGCCTATTCGCTGCCCGGCGCCGATCGTCAGCAAGCCGTCGATCACGCGGACACCCGTTTCAAGGGCCTCGTCGATATTGGCACGCATCAGCGGATTTGTTGTGTTGCGATTTAGTGGATAAGACTCGCCTTCCAGCGGGATCTCAGCAATTCCATCGAGCGGCCGGCCGAGGGCATCGATCGTCCGGCCAAGCAGAAAATCGCCGACCGGTATCTCGCTTTTTACCCCGGCCGCGACGATCATATCGCCGACCCGCACGGGCGGCATTTGTCCGAGGGGCATCAGCAGAACATGATTATCGCGAAATCCGACCGCCTCAAGCATTACGCTGCGATCGCCGTTTGCGGTCTGCAGATAGCAGAGGTCGCCGACCGAAACGGCTGGGCCTTGCGATTCAATAACCAACCCGACGGCGCGAGTGACGCGGCCTATCGATTTGAGGGTTTCTATGGATGCGAGTTTTTTGGCGTATGCAGCAAGCATGTTCAGGTGAGAAGACCAACGGCGATCTCGTCGAATTGCGATTCAATGCGGGCGTCGATATCGCCGGTTTCCGTGTGGACGAGGCAGCCGCCGGGTGAGATGGACGGATCTTCGACTAGCGTCAAAGCTCCGCGAAACTGGAGGGAATCCAGCCGGGAATTGATGTAGGCAAGATCATCCGGATTGAGATGGACCTCGGCCGCCGTGCGCTGATTTAGTTTGGACAGCGAGACACGAACCAGCGTCACGGCTATTTCTTTATCGACCGTGACCTCGCGGCGAACGATCTTTTTTGCGATCTGAATGGCAAGTTCGACAAGATCGGATTCGACATTGCCGGTCATTTCGCCGGCAAGCCGCGAAAGACTTTCCAATGTTCCGGCAAGCTGTGCGCGGACTTCCGACAGCCTTGCTTCGATCTCGGATTCGAATGACGCCCGAGCTTCGATCTGTGCCTTTTCAAGTGCGGCCTGTTCTAAAAGCCTTGTATTCTCCTGCGCATCAGCCACGATCTGTGCGGCCTTCCGCCTTGCGCGGTCGAGAATTTCGTCAGGCGTCTCAGGAATCAGCGGCGTTTCAGCGACCGGTTCGGGCCGCGGCAGCGTGGGATCAAAAGCTGGGACGACGAACGTGCCGCTAACCGCGCCGCCGCCGTTCTCTCCGAGTTCAGGTATCGGCAGCGAAGTCAGCTCGATGGGTTCTTTGCATTTGATGACCTTAGCTGACATATTCGTCCGCACCTCCGCCGCCTGAGAGGCTGATCACGCCTTGCTCGTCCAGTTGCCGCAGTATCTCGACAACTTCACGCTGGGCCCCGGTCACATCCTTTAGCTTGACCTGGCCCATAAAGTCCATTTCTTCCTTCATCATCTCGACAGCACGGCCGGACATGTTCGTAAAGAACCGTTCCTGTAATTCCGACATTGTGCCTTTTAATGCAAGTGCAAGGACCTTCTTGTCCGCCCGCTGGAGGATCTCGCGAATACCGACATCATCAACAAGGAGGATGTCCTCGAATGTCACCATTAGATTGCGGATCTCGAGCGAAAGATCAGGATGTTGGCCTTCGAGCTGCTCAAGCATCACACGCATCGTTTCGCGGTCGAGATGGTTGCAGATGTCGGCGACGGCACGCACACCGCCGACGCTCGTGCGGCTGTGGCCGCTTATGGCTGAAAGTTTTTGGTTAAGAATGCCGGCAATTCGCTTAACGACATCCTGCGAGACTGTCTGGAGACCGGCGAGCCTCAGCACGACATCGCCACGCTGCGATTCG
>CAUJFK010000046.1 GCA_963169175.1 Acidobacteriota bacterium
GATCGTGAAAGTTTTGGATTTCGGCCTGGCAAAACTGACCGCTCCGGACTCAGGCGATCACGAGACGCTCGACCGCACGGCCCCGCACCGCGTGATGGGGACAATAAATTATATGTCGCCGGAACAGGCGCTTGGCGAAACGATCGATGCCCGAACAGATATTTTCAGTTTTGGCGTCGTGCTTTTTGAAATGTTGACCGGCGGCCTGCCGTTTGCGGGAGCGGGTGCGCGGGTGATGTCGAAAACTGAAGTCCCGTCGGTTTGCGAATCCAATGATGACATCCCTTCAACACTCGACCAGATCGTAAAGCACGCACTTAAGAAAGACCGTTATTCACGCTATCAGACCTTTACAGAATTGCGGGCCGACCTGAAAGGCCTCTTGCGGGATTCGGACACCGGTTCGTTCGATTATGCGTTTACGAACGAAACGGTCCAGATGACCGGCCCGAACAGTAATATTCCGCGGACCGGAACGAGTGATCAAAGTATTTCAAGATCCCGATGGTCACCGGCCTGGCTGCTTGCTCCGGTACTTATCCTGGGACTAGCCGCTGCCTTTGGCCTTTACCAACGATATTTCTATGTCGAAAGTTCGGCTGCCGTTGCGTTTCAATCCATCAAGCTTGACGTTCTTACGGCAAATGGGCTGATCAATTCGGTCGCAATTTCGCCGGACGGGAAATATATTGCGTATTCCAAAAGCGAAGAGGACGGGCGGGAAAGCCTTTGGCTCAGGCAAGCCGGAAGCGCCGGCGACACCCAGATCGTTCCGCCGGGTGAAGCGAAATATGATTATTTGAGATTTTCGCCCGATGGAAATTCTCTGTATTCGGTCGCAACGGCCAGCGAGGATGAGGCCACTTCGCTTTATCAAATGACATCGCTTGGCCGCAATCGCCGCAAAGTGATAACCGGTGTGGACAGCCAGATCTCGTTTTCGCCCGGTTCGAACGAGATCGCTTTTATCAGGGTTGCCGGCGCCGATAATTCGATAATAATTACCGATGCACAGGGCGGGAATGAGCGAATTTTACGGACCCGCAAATACCCCGAAGTTTTTGGCGACGAAGTTTCATGGTCGCCTGACGGACGTTTGATCGCGGTCCCGACACTGACGCGCGGTGCGACCTATGCCGGCGGAATGGCGGTGGTCGATGTGGCGACAGGCGTCGAAACAAAAATTCCGCTCAAGGAAGAAAAATTGCTTCGCATCAGCCAGATCGCGTGGGTCAACGACGGTAAAGGCCTGATCTATACACCATACGCCGCAGACATGGGGCAGCGATATCAAATCAGATACGCGGCTTATCCGAGCGGGGAAGTTCATGATGTGACCAATGACCTTTCCAGCTATGAAGATTTCAGCATGACCGCCGATTCGCAAACGATGGTCGCCGTCCAGCGCGAATATTCGATGGGCATCTGGCTAACGGCTGAAAATGATTTCAAAAGCTCAACCAGTATAAATTCAAAAACCGCCGCCGATGACGGAGAACGCGGAATTTCGTGGACGCGCGACGGCAAGATCGTATTTGTCTCAAGCGAAGGCGGCGCACAGAACATCTGGCGAATGGATGCGGATGGATCCAATCCAAAGCCATTGACCACGGACTATAAGGTGGGCAAAATACGCCCCACACTCTCGGTCGGCGGCGACTTGATAACTTTTCTCGGCCGGGCCGTCGATCCGGCCACAAAGGAGTTGGTGCCCGGAAGCGTCTTTTGGCAGATGGATACCGAGGGGCAGAATTTGCGACAGGTCGTAAATGACACTAACTGTGCATTTGTCGCGGCCTCGGCAGATCGGGATTGGGTAGTTTACACGACCCGCGGCGACGGCATATTTCGGATATGGAAAGCCCCGCTCAAAGGTGGAGAGGCCGTCAGGTTAACGGATGTCGATTCAACAACTCCGGCAATTTCCAATGACGGCAGATCGGTCGCGTATTTTATCGAGGAAGACGGCAAGCCGTTGAGGATAGGCATCATTTCGATCGACGGCGGAGCTCCGTTGAAAACCTTTGTTCTGCCCACTACCGCGAACACCGACGCCGGCATCGCCTGGAATAAGATGGGCAACGGGATCTTGTTCGTGAACACGCTCGGCACGACATCGAATGTCTGGACCCAACCGCTCGACGGCTCAAGGCCAGCGCCATTGACCGCGTTCAAGGAATTTCAGATCGCCGCCTTTGCCCTCAACCCCGAAGGCACCCGCCTTGCTATCGCTCGCGGCTCGCGCAATCGTGACATTGTTCTGATAAAAAATACCCGCAAATGAGTTCTAATCCGCAGTTGCTGTTATAATCCCTCGAACCGAACAATAGGGAGAGATGCGCGCGCGCGGGTGTTTTGGAAGTATGCCGGGAACCATCCGAAGCACGACGTATAGCGTTTTATGCGGTGTGATCGTTTCACAGCCGCTGTAACTCGGCCAAGGTAGATTGTCAACGCGATCAATAAAGTGGATGCAACCCTATGAAACGATGCTTACAATGCGGTCGTGAGTACGACAACACGATGAGCTTCTGCCTCGACGACGGAACGGAATTGCTCTACGGCCCGGCAGCGTCGCTTGGAGTCCCGCCTTCAGGCGACTTCGGGTCAGAACCGGGAGCGATAGCGACGGGGCTCTCGTCCGGTGATGAACCCGCAACGGCGATCTTGTCAGAACCGCCTGCATCAGCGGGCGGCCAGTTCGCTGGCGATAATCCGACACAGCCATTTATCCACACGACCGTGGCGGAGGCGGAGCCTCGGGAATCTTTGGGTGGCCTATCGGAAAAGCAAAGCTTTTCCGCAAATAGAGCGGCTGAGCCGCGGGGGAGAGTAGGCAGTTGGCAGCGGCGGTTGGCGGCGGTCGGGATCGTTGCGTTGGTGCTTGTTGGCGGTTTCTTTGGCTATCGATATTTCAGTTCGTCGGGTTCCGGGACGATCAATTCGATCGCTGTACTGCCGTTTGAGAATCGGAGCGGCGATCCGGACGCGGAATATCTTTCGGACGGATTGAGCGATTCGCTTATTTACCGGCTGACGCAATTGCCGAACTTGAAGGTCAGTCCGACGAGTTCGGTGATCAGGTACAAGGGAAAGCAGATGGATGTCGCCGAGATCGCGAAGGAACTTGATGTCGATGCCGTGATGTCGGGTAAGCTGGCACAGCGTGGCGACGATCTGACGATCAGCGTCGAGCTTGTTGACGCGCGGACAAAGAAGCTGATCTGGGCGGAAAAGTATGACCGCAAAATGGCCGATCTGTTGGCGACGCAGCGCGAGATCGCGACAAAGATCACGGAAAAACTTCAGCTAAATCTTGCGGGCAACGACAAAGGCATCACCAAAAAATACACGAATAATAACGAGGCGTATCAACTTTATATGCGTGGCCGATACAGCTTTGCCAAACGTACTAAAGAGGAGATGCTTCGCTCCATTGACTATTTCAGTCAGGCCGTAAAGCTCGATCCCGAATTTGCGCTTGCCTATGCGCGTATCTCTGAGGTCTATGGAAGCATGCCGGCATATCCGTATCTGTCGCCAAAGGAGGCGTTTCCGCAGGCAAAAGCCGCGGCCGAGAAAGCTCTCGAAATAGACCCGACGCTGTCCGAGGCCTACACATTTCTGGCCTACGCGCAGATTATTTACGACTGGAATTGGGCCGACGGCGAGCGCTCATTCAAACGTGCCATCGAGCTAGATCCGAACAGCTTCTCGGCCCATTTCCGTTACGGGCAGATCTACCTAATCCCTGTCGGGCGCATAGACGAAGGGATAAATGAGATGAATCAAGGGCTCAACGCGGAGTCGCTTGATGTGAACATGGGAGTCAGCGTCGCTTGGGGATATCTTGTCAACGGACAGAATGAAAAGGCACTCGAACAAGCACGGAAGACGTTTGACCTCGAGCCGAATCACCCGCTTTCCCGTTGGATGCTTTGCCAAGCTCTCACCATGACTGAACGGTATGATGAAGCACTATCGATCAGTGAAAAATGGCTTCAAGAGGAACCGAATAACCAGTTTGCCATCCGCGATGCGGGATTTGCCTACGCAAAAGCCGGCCGGCGGGATAAGGCCGAGCAAATGATCGACCGATTTCGTGAACTCACAAAAACCCAATATGTACCAAGCTACAGGGTCGCCGCGATCTACGGTGCCATAGGCGAAAAGGATAAGGCGTTTGCAGAATTGGAAAAAGCGTTTGAAGCGAAAGATTGGGAATTGTTTCGACTTAAGATCGAAACCTACATGCGCCCGCTCCGCGACGACCCGCGATTCGCCGCAATGGTTAAACGCCTGAACCTGCCGGAATGAGCGCTAACGCCCGCTCAGTGGGCTGTCCCGAATTAAATTGATCGTTCCTCTGGGGCTGACGCCCTGGGCTTTTTGTTGATGCTCGTTTCGCGGGCCGGGAATCGGAGAAACATTATGAACAAATACATTTTTCAGAAGCTAACAATCGTCATTCTTATCGTTGCGGCATACAGTGTTGCAAACGCTCAGGTTTTGGACGGCGGGCAGATCGACGGCCTTGTCGAGCGGTCGATGAAGGCGTTTGATGTGCCTGGTATCTCGGTTGGCATTATCAAGGACGGAAAGGTGATCTATGCCAAAGGCCACGGCGTTCGCTCGCTGAACAGCAAGCAGCCGATGGACGAGAATACGCTCGTGGGCATCGCGTCGAACTCGAAGGCGTTTACGGCGGTTGCACTTGGCATTCTCGTCGATGAAGGAAAGATCAAATGGGACGACAAGGTTCAGAATTATATCCCCGAATTTAAGCTCTACAACCCTTACGTCTCCGAAGATTTTACGATCCGCGATCTGCTAACGCACCGCAGCGGCCTTGGCCTCGGTGCCGGTGATCTGATGTTTTTCCCCGACGGCAGCGATTTCGAGATCAAGGACATTATCTATAATCTGCGTTTTCTCAAACAGGTTTCCAGCTTTCGGACGAAATACGATTACGACAACAATCTTTACATTGTCGCGGGCGAGGTTGTCGCGCGGGTTACGGGAAAGGGTTTTTCCGATTTTGTTGAAGAAAGAATAATGGCACCGCTTGGTATGACAAAGTCGGCCGGTTTGCTTGCGCGTTTGAAAGATACGAGCAATGTGATAGACGGCCACGCGAATGTTGAAGGCACGGTAAAGGTGATAAAGCGAAGCTCTGTCAGAACCGGTGCGTCCGCCGGCGGTGTTAATTCAAACATTACAGACCTTTCTAAATGGGTTGGGATGCTGCTTGCACAAGGCAAATACGACGGTGATAAAAGGCTCATTTCCGAGAGGTTGCTGAAGGAAATTTGGTCGCCGCAGACTATCATTCAGGTCAATGCTCCCGGCCCATACAACACGCACTTTTCGGCCTATGGCCTCGGCTTTTTCCTTAGCGATGTCAATGGCTATAAACAGGTGACGCACACCGGCGGGCTTGAGGGAATGGTCACGCAGATCACGATGATCCCGGAGATAAATCTTGGCATTATCGTCCTGACAAATCAGCAGGAAGGAGGTGCGTTCCGTTCGATCACCAATCAGATCCTCGACGGATATTTCGGAAAAACCGGACGCGATTGGGTGACGGACCTTTCAAATAACAGAAAGAAAGCGATCGCTGCCGCAAAAAAGGAAACTGACGCCGTAGCCGCAGAGATCGAAAAAGCTCGAACCTCAGGCCGTCCGACACTCGGCTCTGATCTTATTCTTGGTTCATACAAAGACGCATGGCTCGGCGAGATAACCATTGCAAACAAGGCCGGCAAACTCCGATTTGATTCCAAACGCTCGCCCGGATTGGCTGGCGATATGATGCCGTACAAGGCGAATACGTATGTCGTCAAATGGGACGACCGCAGCATGGACGCCGATGCTTTCGTGATCTTTTCGCTGGACGAGAATGGAGCGGCTTCCGGCTTCACGATGCGGGCAATTTCGCCGCTGACCGATTTCAGCTACGACTTCCACGATCTGGAATTCCATCGAGTGAAATAGTTTTTCAAGCAAAGTTTGTACATTAAGGGTTTTTGGGCTAATAGAATGTATGACCGACAACCTGATATTTTCTGACAAAGAACTTTCGCGGAGGCTTGAACGGACAGAGGCTCGCTCCAATGCCGATTTTGTCGAGACGCGTGCGCGGATCGACCCTGCCAGCGGTGCGGAGTGGATCGAGGTGGCGGGCGCCTTCGCGATGTTTGACGGGGCCGAGTCACCGTTGACGCAGACATTCGGACTCGGCCTTTTTGATGAGATCACGGATGCCGAAATTGATGAGATAGAGGCATTCTTCAGAGAGCACGAGGCTCCGGTCTTTCACGAGGTTAGCCCGATGGCGGATGCTTCGCTGGTGGAACTGCTGGGCCGCCGCGGCTATCGACCGGTGGAATTGACGAGTGTTATGTTTCTCCGTCTTGACAGAGATCCCGCGCGTCGCTCACTAAACCCACAAATAACTACGCGGGTTATCAGTAACAACGAGGTCGATATTTGGGCGCGTACTGCCGCAAACGGTTGGAGTACCGAGATGCCCGGTATGGAAGACTTTATGTTTGAATTCTGCCGGATAGGCGCGCAATGTGCCGAGGCATTTCCCTACATTGCGGAGCTTGCCGGCAAGCCTATTTCTACGGGAGCTCTCCTGATCGTCGAAGGTGTTGCGCTCCTCGCAGGAGCGAGCACAATTCCCGAAGGTCGAAAGCAGGGAGCTCAAAGTGCTCTGCTGGATGGACGCCTACGGCATGCTGTCGAGAAAGGAGCCACTCTCGCGATGATGTGCGCAAGTCCCGGAAGCCAGTCGCAGAAGAATGCACAGCGGAATGGCTTCGAGATCGCCTACACGCGGCTAAAATGGCAGAAAATGGGTTAGGTGGTGCGCTAATTTCATTCGCAACAATCTATGAAACGATGCCCTGAATGCAGACGAGATTATTACGACGACACGCTGCTGTATTGTCTCGACGATGGCAATGCGCTGCTTGAAGGTCCGAGGGCACAGCTTGGAGTTCCGCCTTCAGGCGGCTCTTCGCTCGATGAACCGCAAACGGCGATCCTCTCAGAACCGCCTGCGTCAACTGGCGGCCAGTCGGTCGGCGAGAATCCAACGCGGCCATTTATTCACACGACGGCAGCGGAGGCGGAGCCTCAGGAATCTTTGGGCGGGTTGCCGGAGAAGCACAGCTTCTCCGCAGATCGAGCGGCACGGCCGCAGGAAGCCGAGGCTGGAGATCGAGAGGAGCGGGGGAAAGTTGGCAAAAGCCAGGGGCTGTTGGCGGTTTTTGGAATCGTCGGGTTGTTGCTTGTCGGCGGATTCTTTGCTTACAGGTATTTCACTCCGACCAAACAGATCGAATCGATCGCCGTGATGCCGTTTGTTAATGAGAGTGGGAGCGCGGATGTTGAATATTTGTCAGATGGCATGACCGAGACGCTGATCCGCAGTCTGTCGCAGCTTCCGGGTTTGAATGTTAAATCGCGCTCGTCTGTTTTTCGGTATAAGGGGAAAGATGCGGACGCTAAAACAATTGGCAAAGAGCTTGGCGTTCAGGCGATCTTGAATGGGCATGTGGAGCAGCGGGGCGACCAATTGATCCTTAATCTCGAGTTGATCGACCCGCAGACTGAAAATGTGATCTGGACGGATGAATACAACCGGAAGCAAAGTGATCTGGTTTCCCTGCAAAACGAGATCGCCCGTGATGTCTCGACAAAGCTCAAGTTGAAATTGTCAGGAACTGATCAGCAGAAGCTCACCAAAAATTACACCGACGACTCCGAGGCGTATCGGCTTTATTTACAAGGCCGGTTCTATTGGAATAAACGCGCGGGGCGTGAATTCGCAAAAGCAGAAAATTATTTTCAGCAGGCCGTTGCGAAAGACCCGAACTTCGCGCTCGGTTACGTCGGGCTTGCCGATACCAATGAGGACAAGGACAGGCCAAAAAAGAAAGAATACATTTTGCACGCATTGGCACTCGATGACCAATTGCCGGAGGCCCACGCTTCGCTCGGTTATCAGTATATGCTCGATTACGATTGGGCCTCCTCCGAGCGTGAACTAAATCGTGCGATAGAACTTAACCCAAACAATCCGCAAGCTCACGCGTGGAACGGCGCTCGGCTGATGATGCTAGGGCGATATGACGAGGCGATGGCGTCGATCAAGCGTTCCCTTGAGATCGATCCGACGGCGGCCGGGACAAATTTTTACTACGGCATCCTATTGTTCGTGTCGGGCAAGACTGACGAAAGCATTCGGCAGTTGAATAAACTGGCTGAAATGGAACCAACGCTTCCGTGGACGCATGGTTGGCTTTCAAACGCCTACCGATATCAGGGGGATCTTCCCGGTGCGGTGGAGGAACGGGCGAAATCGATCGAGATCGCGGGCCGGCCCGATGATGCCCGGTTGGTACGCGCAAGTTTTGCGAAGGACGGCTGGACCGGATATTTGCGCGAGATGGCGCAGCAACAAATTGCAAATCCAGGTCAGAGCCAAACGACTCCGGCCATATTTTTGGCTGAGATCGGGGAAAAGGACGAGGCACTTGCCCACCTCGAAAAAGGTGCCGAGATCGGCGATTTTTGGCTCTTTATGATCAAATTTGATCCGGCGTTTGATAGCCTGCGCGGCAATCCTCGATTTCAGGCTCTCGTGAAGAAATTTGATCCCTCGGAATAGAGCTTTATGAAACGATGCCCTGAATGCAGACGCGATTATTTCGACGACAGCTTATTTTACTGCCTAGATGATGGAGCTACGCTGCTGGAAGGGCCGGGCAATCTTGAACCTGTGACAGCGATCTTGGTTGACGCTGGCCGCCTCGCCTCTTCCGATCCTGGTGAGGCAGCCACGAGGATACAAGAAAATCCGATTGATAAACAGTCTCGACCGGATAACGATAAAAGGAAAAGTTTGCGACTTGGTAACAAACCCTGGGTCATTGGGTCGGCCGTTGTCCTAGCCGTGTTGTGCATAGCTGGATACCGCTATTTGGTCAACAGCGGGCAAGACCAGATCGATTCAATTGCCGTTTTGCCGTTTGTAAATGAAAGCGCGAACGCTGATGTCGATTATCTTTCAGACGGAATGACGGAGGCTCTGATCAATACGCTTGCTCAACTGCCAAACTTGAGCGTTAAGCCAAGAAGTACGGTCTTTCGGTACAAAGGTCGCGAATCCGAAGTGAAAACGATAGGCCGTGAGCTGGAAGTTCGGGCAGTTCTAAATGGACGTTTCGTGCAGCGGGGAGATGACATTGCGTTATT
>CAUJFK010000047.1 GCA_963169175.1 Acidobacteriota bacterium
CGCAGAGTGGATTGAAACGCGGCGACCTCGGCTTCGTCCTTGAACACGATCTTGGTCGGAACGGTCACGCCCTGGGCGACGAACATTGCGCCATATTCACGAAGCAGCGTTTTCTCAACGCTGTCTTTCGGCTGTGCAAAACCATCCGGAAGATGTGCCGCGAATCCGGTTTTGTCCTCTGCCTTCTTATTTTCGTTCGACATATTCGAGTTAGCTTTCAAAGGCGTCCGATCTGTGTTCGGCCGGTTTGACACATAGTTGGTTTCGGGGCCGGAATTTCGTGCTTCGGGTGGTGAGTAGCAGCCCGCGATCGCCGCCGCGGCAGTCAACAGCGCTGCGGACCAAAATGTTCGATCAATAAAATGTTCTGTCATAATTCGGGAACCCAATAGCTAAATCCGCCGCGCGCCACAAGCCGCAGCCCGCGGTTGGGCAGGTCGGCATCCGCCCAGCCGAGATAAGTGAAATGCGGCGAATCGTCGGCCACGGTCTGGTACCAGCCGTTATCATTCAGTATCCGCCGAACGCTTGAATTTCCAAACTCAGCCACATCAAGAGCAAGCATCGACAGATGCTGCGATGTTCCGGTTGCGGCAACCGAGGTCAATATGGACCGGTCCTTGCCTGTGCTAAAGAAAAGGCCTTCTGATTCCCACGCAAGCACTTGCTCGGTTTGCTCGATCACCGGCATCTTGCGGGCCGCATCTGCAACTTTCTTTTTGATACGCCCACGTGCAACCCAATAGTTTAGCGCCGGAATGAAGCGAGAATTCCACAAACGAAGCGTATCTCCAAAGCTCCGTTTTCCGGCAATAGCTCCGCCTCGCGGGCTAATGCGCAAACCGCGCTCGGCGGCCTGCGAAATTGCGGCCGACAATGCGTCCATTGCGGCGGCCTGGAGTTCGATATTTACACCACCGATATTTTCAGTGCGGGTTTTAACGCTCGCCTGAAAATCCGACACCTCGCGCTCGGATGAAAAAACACAAACCGGCGGCGGTGTAACGGAGCGGTCCGCGGCAAATATCGAACCATAATCGCGAAGTACGCGTGCACCGACAGGTTCCGAATCGGCCCGACAAACCCCGGCCATGTGCTTCCGCCAGTCGGTGTCGGGGTTGTTTGCGGTGCGTCCGTCCGTTCGACGTTTCACCGAAGGCAAGGTCCGATCCTGCGCCGAAACGACGGCCGCGCCAATAAGCAACGCTGGGAGAAGAACAAATATCGCCGTTATCCTTATCATCAAGCTACGCGGACCTTTCCTGCACAAACTCGCGGACGACAACCGACGCCGATTCAATATGCGGTTTCATGTAAACGTCATTTTCGATGAACGGTATCCGCTCGCGCAGTCGAGCATAGACAGGCATGGTCCCGTTGCCCAACCGCTTTTCCCCGCCGGCCTGTTTCCGTCGAAGATCTATTCCCTGGGCCGCGCAAAATAGTTCGAGAGCGAGTATGGTCTCGAGATTCTCCGACACCTGGCGGAGCTTGAGCGCGGCGGTCAGCCCCATAGAGACATGATCCTCGACATTGGCCGAACTTGGGATCGTATCGACACTCGCCGGATGTGCCAACACCTTATTTTCGGTGCAAAGCGCGGCGGCGGTGTATTGGACGATCATAAACCCGGAATTAAGGCCGCCGTGCTCGGTCAAAAACGCGGGTAGAACATGCGCGTTCGACGCTTCGTCCGTCAGACGCATTATTCGGCGTTCGGAAATGTTGCCAAGATCGGACAATGCGATCGTCAGATAATCAAACGCCAAAGCAAGCGGTTCGCCGTGAAAATTTCCGCCGCTTATGACCTCGATCAAGGTCTCCCGGCCATCCGATTTCTCCGATGGTTCTGACACGAATATCAAAGGATTATCCGTTACAGCGTTTAGTTCCAGTTTTATCAGCCATTCGGCGTATGCGACCGCATCACGGCAAGCGCCGTGAACTTGCGGCATACAGCGAAGCGTGTATGCATCCTGAACATTTGTCGGGTCAAAGCCGCGGACCATTTCGCTGCCCGCCAAAATGTTCCTTAGATTTCGGGCGCAGTCGATCTGCCGTGGATGTGGCCTGAGTTGATGGATCCTTTCGTCAAAGGCAGATGTCGTTCCATTCAAAGCCTCAAGGCTCAGACAGCCGGAGATATCGACAAGATCGGCCAGTTTTATCGCACGTGCCGTTTCAAGCAATCCGATCGCTGTCATGACGGTCGTCCCGTTCGTCAGTGCAAGGCCTTCTTTGGCTTTCAGGACAACCGGCGATAGGCCTGCCTTCGATAATGCCGCCCTTCCGGGCACGATCTCGCCGTTCACCTCGGCCTCACCTTCGCCGATCAAAACACAGGCAAAATGGGCCAGCGGAGCAAGATCGCCGCTTGCCCCGAGGCTGCCTTTCTCGGGAATTATCGGATGTACACCACGATTGAGGCATTCAAGGATAAGCTCCAGCGTTTCCAGCCTGATCCCCGAAAACCCGCGGGCAAGTGTATTTGCACGGATGAGCATTATGGCCCGCACGGTCGGTGTATCGAATGGCTTGCCAACACCGACCGCATGGCTAACGACTATGTTCCGTTGAAGTTGTTCGACCTCGTCGCGGCTGATGATCTTGTTCTTAAACGCTCCGAAACCGGTCGTTATCCCGTAAGCGATCTCACCGCGTTCCAACAGCGTATCGACGGCCGCCGCCGCTCGGTTCACATTTTCTGACGCCTGGCCCGACAACGTGACGCTTGGCCCGCCGGGGCCGCCGTAGGCAACGGCGAGAACCTGCTCGAACGTGAGGCTCTCGCCGTCAATGACAATAGTTTGCATAATAACTTGTAGATCGTATTGCCGGTCAGGCCTGATGCGTATCAAATACTACTTGTCCGTTCTTGACGACAAGCTCTGCCATTTCCGCTCCGAATTCATATGCTATCTCACGATAATCACCGGTGTTGAACAGCACCAGATCGCCCTGGTTTCCTTCTCGTATCGAACCTGTACGGTTCCCGGCACCGACGGCGAAGGCCGCATTTATCGTAGCGGCGTTCAGGGCCTCCGACGGAAGCAGTTTCTGATATCGGCAGGCTAGTGCCATCGTCATCGGCTGCGACGGGCACGGGGCCGATCCCGGATTGTAATCGGTCGAAATGGCAACCGCACAGCCCGAATCGATCAATTTCCGCGCATCCGCAAAATGTGTGCTGCCGAGGTTGAAGTTGACCGTCGGTGTGACGACGCCAACTGTTTCTGATGCGGCAAGGAGGTTGATCTCATCGTCGGAAATGGCGTCCAGATGATCAATCGAGGCCGCACCCAATTCTATCGCCAAACGGCTGCAGCCGAGGTTTGTAAACTCATCGGCATGTGCCTTAAGCCCGAACCACAAGGCCTTGGCAGTTTTTAGTATTCGCTCAGATTGCCTCAGGTCAAACGCATTCCGCTCACAGAACACATCCGCATATATCGGCCTTCGCTGCTCGCAAAAATGCGAACTCGTGTACCAATCCCAAGCCTGCGGCAGTATCTCGCCGCATATCAGGTCCACATAGCCGTCGTGATCATCGGCAAACTCCGGCGGAAAGGCGTGTGCGGCCAAAAGCGTGGGAACAATATCTATCGGATGCCTCAGGTCCAGTTCGCCGATCGCGGCAAGCATCTTCAGTTCGGTCGCCGGATCGAGGCCGTAACCAGTCTTGATCTCCACGGTCGTCGTACCGCACGCGAGCATTTTGTCGAGCCGCGAAATGCCGTGTTCAACCAGGTCTTCCAGCGACGCCTCACGCGTTCGCCGTACGGTCGAGATGATCCCTCCGCCCTGTTTCAGTATATCGAGATAGTCGGCCCCTTCTATCTTCAGCTCAAATTCATCAAGCCGGTCCCCCGCAAAAACAATGTGCGTGTGCGGATCGACAAAACCGGGCGTCACCACCCTGCCGGCGGCATCTATTGAATCGGTTGAGGCAAATGCCGCGGCCACATCCTTCGACCGGCCAAATGCCGCAATCCTTCCTTCAATACAGGCAACGCCCGCATCCTCAATGATCCCGACATCGCGCATTGCAGCGCCGCGCTTCGGCTTTCCGTCCGAGCTACACGTAACGAGCTGGCCAATATTCAGGATGACGAGATCAGCGTTTGTTTGCATTGAGTTGGGCCCGTGAGGCCGGTAAAACATTGCGTCGCCCAATATTCTAGCACCAAGGATCGACTGACCCGAACCCGGATCGCGCAACTCTGCCTGTCTGCAGTTACTAAACGTTCGTCAACCGCCGATTCGTTTGAACAAAATTTGGAAGTTGGCGGGCGTTCCGCTACACTTTCAACCGTGTCAGAAACTATCGATCAAACAGTGGACGAACCTGGTTTATTCCACTCCGAAGGCTACGCAAGCAGCCCGGACCCGACGCCTAATGACCCTCCGTGGGGCACCGGTGTGGCAGTTGCGACGTGGCTTTTCAGCGTGGCCCTGATCATGATCGTTCCGGCTGTCTTCCTTATCCCGTACGCGATCTCGCAAAATTCTGTTTATGCGGACGGCGCGGAGTTGATGAAGGCACTTGGAAGCGATCCGGTAGCTATCGCGATCCAGATCGCCGCGATCATACCGGCCCATTTGCTCACGCTCGCGGCCGCATGGCTGGTAGTTACGCGTCGCCGTACCTTCCCATTCCTCAAAACACTCGGTTGGCAGACGGGCGGGATGAAGTGGTGGCACTACCTGGCAATTATGGCGGCGTTCTTTTTGCTTTCGGTCGTTGTGGGAAAACTGCTGCCGGAGCAGGACAACGATCTCCTTCGCATTTTAAGGAGTTCGCGTTACGTGGTCTTTCTGGTCGCGTTCATGGCCACCGTCACGGCCCCTTTGGTCGAAGAGGTCATCTACCGGGGACTCCTTTACTCAGCTCTTCAGCGTTCTGTTGGAGTACAGGCCGCCGTGGCGATCGTTACCTTTCTATTCGCGATCGTGCATCTTCCTCAATACTGGCCGAGCGTTTCGACAATGATCCTGCTCACCACGCTTAGCCTGACATTGACACTGGTCCGGGTACGCACGGACAACCTGCTTCCCTGTTTTATCCTTCACACGATCTTCAACGGCGTCCAATCATTGCTGTTCATTCTCGGCCCTTATATCGGACTTGAAAGCACCGCTGAAGATACCGTCAGTTCATTTGTCCACTTTTTAAAATAGAACACGGGCGGACACTGTGTGCCCGCCCGCATTCTTGGAACCAGTAAATTTAATCAATAGGCCGCCCGGGTTTCGACTGCCGCACGGGCACCCTTATCGGGTCTGGGGCCGACGGTGGCGGGCCTGCCGACGGGAAACCGCCGCCTTCAACACGGATCGGGTCAGGGCCATATCCCGGATCTCCGCCACGTCCTGGTTTTATTTGTCTGATCTCGCGGCCCGTCGAACCGCTTGATCCCTGAACCGCCGCAAAAGGCGGTTGACGGACCGGTCCTGGGCCAACGCCATTGCGTCCGGGCTTGACCTGCCGTACAACCGGGCCTCCAGTAGCGGTAGGCGGCGGTGTAAACACCACGGTCGGCAGGTTGTAGTACCAGATACTGTGGCCAAATCCGTACCCATAGGGCGATCCCCATCCCATTCCAAATGGCAGGAAGCAATTACTTCGGCTGAACGGGTCATAGATCCAGAGGCCGAACGAATTGTACATATTCCACTGCCGGCCCAGGAACGAACGCATCAGGTCGGTCCGCACGGTGTTGCGCTCAAGCCGTCCGCTTATCTTCGCAAGCTCTTTTGCCCGGTCCTTGCTCCAAATGTCGAACGCATCCTTTTCGTCGCGGTCAAATTTTGCGATCAAGGCCGCGGAATTCGCCATCGAGCCTTCACGCCCTGATTTGACTACCGCCTTCTCGTCATCGCCGATGCGGGCCTTGCCCTTAAAAACGGCTATCGTGCCATCCGCGTTAACACGATAAATGCCTGAGTCGAACAACGTGAACTTGGCCTTTGGCGTATTCACCGTCACGGCAAAGTCCTCGGTCGCAAATACCTCAAAGATCGCGCTGCCTGAGTCTAATCTGATCTGGAGGTTATCGAGGTCAGTTGTTGTGAACTCAAACGCCGAAAGCGGCCCAAGCCGCAAATAAGAGCCGGGATTAAGCAGAATTTCAGCCTTTCCGTCGGCTCCCGTGGACACACGATCGCCTATCTCGATCGCATCGCCCTTCAGCAATTGTCCGCTCTTGCCCTCGGTCCGGACCACGCCTACCGGGCCCGAAACATAGTTTACGCCGCCCGCCTTGGCGGAAATAACGTACCGGTCCCCGGCCGCCGCACCCAATGTATCTCTTTGGGCCAAAATGGCCGGAGCGCACACGAGTGCCGCCATCGCAACACCAACGATCCGCGAGATCCAGTTTTTCATATTTTTTCCTCGGGAAGAGTTTTCTAGATATTAGATGCTTTCCCGGCAAAAATCAATCTTTTTTACTGTCTAAACATTACGGAACACGGCCGAAGCCGTCGGCCTAAATTTCCGAACAACCTTTGGCCGAGAGACGTAATCAAACAATCTGTCCGGTGCGGTTGGGCCGAACCACCCTGCTTATGGCAACTTTCAAAGATCCCGCTCAATGTTTTGCACCGCTTGAGGTTGTGGAGCGATTGCTGGAGATCCGGTCTGAGCTGGGCTTTTCGGAGAATCTTTATATGATAAAGACCGACGAGCTGACGAACTTGCTGGATGCTTTCGGATTCGATATTTACGCCTTTTCGACCGAGAATAAGACCATAAACTATGGGGACTATACCGCCCCGGTGGTTCCAGGCGGTGCCGTAATGCACTCATCGGAGCAGGCACACTGACCAGGTAAGAGAAACAGTTTCAATTCACAACAAAAAGGGACGCGAAGGGTTGACGAGCAGTATTAGACGCCTTTCGCGTCTTTTTTCCTTTACGCCGCAATCCATCGGCGGCGATCATTCGGCCTTTATAATAAATAGAGTTCCGTCGTCATCAAGGAATTTACGCTCGGTGAAGTCGGCAACGTCCTTGCGTATAAAATCGATCATTTCACGGGCGGGCAGGTCGATGCCTTTCAGGACGCGGGCCGCAAACCGGTCGAGGCCATATTCCTCACCGTCCTCCTTGGCCGCCTCGATTATCCCATCCGTATAGATGACCAGGACCTGGCCTTTCTCGAATCTTATGAAGTGCTGGTGATAGCGGGTGTCAATGAACATCCCAAGCGGCTGGTCGCCATATTCGACGTACCTGTATTCGCCGTTCGGTTTGATCAAAAGCGGCGGGTTGTGGCCGGCATTAGAATATACGAATGTCCGGTTTGTCGTGTCCAGAATGCCGAGTATCGCCGTGATGAACTGATGTTCCTCGACCGAATCCCACAGCAGTTGATTAACCTTTGACAAGGCAATGTGCGGGGCGTAGCCGATCTGTACACCTGCGCGAATACTTGCCCTCAGGAATGACATAAGCAACGCCGCCGGAATTCCCTTCCCGACAGCGTCCGCGACCACTATCCCGATCTGGTCCTCAAAGATCTGCATCCAGTCGTAATAATCGCCGGAGACCTCTTCGGTCGGGAACACATACGCGCTCATGTCAAAGTTCTCAAACTTCGGATCACGGTCCGGCAGCAGTTCCAGCTGTACTTGCCGTGCTATCTCAAGCTGCGTTTCGATCCGTTTTTTCTCAACGATCTGCTCATAAAGGCTGTCCTTTTCGATAATGATCGCTACCTGGGAACTAAGAAGCTGAAGGATCGCGAGATCGTCTTCGGAATAAGCGTTAAGCTCGTCGCTTTCAAGGTCGAACGCCCCGATCACCCTGTCATTGGATATGATCGGCGCCACCATCTCAGATCGCGTACGCTTGCGTGCGGCAAAATAACGCGGGTCTTTGCTCACATCCGGCGAGATGATCGGCTTGCCGGTAAGCGCAACATTGCCCAAAAGGCCCTCACCCATTCGCAGGCGCGGCTCAACCAGTTCAAAACTTATCTCGTACCCACGGATCACTCGTGATTTAAAGACATACGGGCTGCTGTGGTCCGGCGAGGTTTCGATAAGGTATATCCCGGCGGCGTCATACGGAAGGAGCGAACCCAACGTGTCCATCACCAGATTGAGCACTTCCTCAAGATCAACGGACCGGCTTATCTTGTTCGTTATATCGAGCAGAAGGCGTAGCTTATCTTCGACCGGAAGGTGGTGGCTCGCCGCTGAAGAATTTTGCCGAAGATGTTCCATCCGATATTATTGCGGGAAAATACTCTGGCTATACTCAGGCCACAATCGAGAAATTTTGATCCGATATTCGATCAGTGCCCGGCTAACGCCATAATGCCTTGCCATCTCGCCGGCCGTCTTTCCGCGGGCGATAAGCTTTTTCAGCCCGCCATACGGGACCAACGCCGCGGCGCCGGTCGCATATGCCTCTTCTTCGATAGCCGCATTATAGTCGCGTGCAATAAGGTTCCCATGCCTGTCACGGCGCTCGATAGCAAGGCGGCTTGGCTTGTGCCCGAGGAAAACATGCGAGATCTCCTCCATCAGCGTAGCCATGTGGCGGTTTCGAGGATGGGTCGGGTTAAGGATAATTAGCTTGTGGCCATTCGGCAGGATCCTCGACGCGGCCCCGCCCGACCACTTGTCCTTTGAACTTCCCAACAGCTCCCTAACGGTCTCTTCACTGAGAGACTGCTCAATGTCTTCGAAAGGTACGACAAGCAGCCGGGCATATTTTGCCAACTCAAACGGATCGAGCCTTTCCTCATCACTGCGGAGTCCCGCAAACTCGCGCAGCCCCTGTGCCCGGACCTCGTGGTGACGGCCCTTCTGAGTCGGCGGTATTTCAGACGGCGATATTCGCATTGCAAATCAGAACCGGAAGCCGTCGCGATTGGG
>CAUJFK010000048.1 GCA_963169175.1 Acidobacteriota bacterium
TGTTGCAGGAGCACGGCGAGGAGGATTTTCATGAACTGAGATCCTGGTCGAACGACCTGTCACATCAAACACGGCGATATCGGCAGGAGATTAGTACATTGATCCCGTGGCAGGAACGCGATATCTCCCATCTATCCGAGATCATAGCGCCGCACTATCCCGCGGCCCGGCAAGAACTTGGGAAGATCGCCGACCTTCTCAAGTCTATACCTTCGCTATCTGAACTACCCGAACTTTATGAAGATCTGCGCTCCGTGCTCTCGCGCATCGAGGAAGAGATCGCCAATTCGGAAAAGGACAATCCGGACTCGGCGGCGGCATTGAATGCTATCGAGATCCTGCTAGCACGGCTCAAGCCGGCCGAGCGATCCGCACAGACTGCTGCCGCGAATTTGAATTACCTAGCCGTGCAAAGTGCTGAAATTGTCGATGAGATGAAGTTCGATTTTCTCTTTGACGATCAGAGGAAGATCTTTTCGATCGGGTACAATGTCGATCTCGAACGTAGAGATAATTCGTATTATGACCTGCTTGCTTCTGAAGCACGGCTAACGAGTTTTGTGGCGATAGCAAAGGATGAGATCGCCCAGGAGCACTGGTTCCGGCTCGGCAGGCCACTTACACCTGTGGATTCAAGCCGGGCGCTTGTTTCATGGACCGGAACAATGTTCGAGTACCTAATGCCTATCCTGGTGATGCGCGACGTTGATGGAACTCTCCTCAACCAAACCTATAAGGCGGTCGTTACGCGGCAGATCGAATACGGCGCACAAAATAAAATTCCCTGGGGCATGTCGGAATCGGCCTATAACGCACGCGATATGCAGCTCAATTATCAGTATCGGGCATTTGGCGTTCCGGGCCTTGGCCTTATACGCGGATTGAGCGAAGACCTCGTGATCGCACCTTATGCGACCGCGCTCGGAGCATTGGTTTCGCCGCAATTAGCGATGGAAAATTTTCGCCATCTGGTACGGGAAAATGCTCTGTCTCGATATGGATTTTACGAATCAATAGACTATACCCCGCTGCGATTACCGCCCGGCAAGGGAAAGGCCATGGTCCTCACCTATATGGCACACCATCAGGGGATGATCATGGTTGCGCTTAACAATTTGATCCACAGGGACATAATGCAGGACCGTTTTCACGCGGAACCGCTTGTCCAGGCAACAGAACTGCTGCTTCAGGAACGAATACCGCAAGGTGCGGCGGCCTGGCATCCGCGTGCTGAAGAGGTCTTGTCGGGCAGCGTCAACCGGCAGATCTCCGACCGTATTACGCGAACATTCGATACCCCGGACCTAGCGACACCGCGTGTGCAGATAGTTTCAAATGGTTCGTACTCGGTAATGGTCACGAATTCCGGGGCCGGCTATTCAATGTATAACGGCTTGGCCGTCACCCGTTGGCGCGAGGATACGACCCGCGATTCGTCGGGCAGTTTCATATACCTGCGTGACATAGCGAGCGGCGATGTATGGTCCGGTGGACACCAGCCGGTTGGTAAGCGGGCACGGTTTTACGAAGTTTCGTTCTCTGAGGACAAGGCCGTGATCCGGCGTCGTGACAGCAAGATCGCGACGACGACGGAAATAATCGTCTCGCCTGAAGATAGTGCGGAGATCAGACGAGTCTCGATCACTAACAACGGGCCCGATGTTCGTGAGATAGAAATAACCAGCTATTCGGAAATAGTTTTGGCCCCGCGGCTGGCAGATGCGGCACATCCGGCGTTCAGTAATCTGTCTATCGAAACGGAATTCAACTCAGCCGAGAGTTCCCTTATCGCCCAGCGCCGGCCGCGAACTGAAACCGATGAAGTGATCCTCGCGGTCCACACCATCGCGACAGATGGCGAGACGATAGGGGCGGTTCAATATGAAACGGACCGGTCGCGATTTCTTGGCCGCGGACATGATACCCGAGAGCCGGTTGCTGTGGTCGAGGACCGCCCGCTGTCGAATACGGTTGGCGCCGTTTTGGACCCCATCTTTTCTCTTCGCCGATGCATACGCATCAAGCCGCGCGAAACCGTTCGCGTATCTTTTGCGACGTCGGTAGCCCATACGTATGACGAAGCGATGCGGCTGGCCGATAAATACTGTGATGTTCAGATCTTCGAGCGTGAGGCGGCGTTGGCATGGACGCGGGCCCAGGTCGAAATGCGGCACTTAAAGATCGATCCGGAAAACGCTTATCTATTTCAGCGACTTGCCGCTCACATTCTATATTCTGACGCGGCACTGCGTGCGCGTTCTGCGGTCCTCGCGCTCAATACGAAAGCACAGTCTGACCTTTGGGCTTACGGTATCGGCGGCGACCTGCCTATTGTTCTTATTCGAATAAATCGCGGCGAGGACCTGGCCAAGATCAAGCAGATACTCCGCGCCCATGAGTACCTGCGGTTGAAGGGTTTGATCTTTGATCTGCTGATCCTGAACGACCTTCCGTCGAGCTATCTGCAATCGCTGCATGACGAATTGCTAAATCTTGTTCGAACGACTGGCCAAGCGGAGCTGCTTGACAAGAATGGCGGCATTTTTATCAAACGATCGGATCAGATCCCGGAAGCGGACCGAATACTCTTACACACGGTTGCCCGTGTTGTGATCGTTGCCGACCGCGGGAACCTCGAAGACGAGATCCTGCGGCGTCCGGTCGAATCAACATTGCCAAAGGAGTTCGTTGCCCGGTCGCCGCAGCTTGCATACTCAGAGCCTCCGGGTACGACGCCGGACCTGTCATTCTTTAACGGACTCGGTGGTTTTGGAAACGGCGGGCGAGAGTACGTCACAATTCTTGACGAAGGTCAGCGGACGCCCGCGCCGTGGCTCAATGTTATCGCAAACGACCAGTCATTTGGTTTTCAAGTGTCGGAAACCGGCTCCGGGTTTACCTGGTCGGTCAACAGCCGTGAAAATCGTCTGACTCCATGGTCAAACGATGCGGTGAGTGATCCGCCGGGCGAGGTCATCTATCTGCGGGATGAAGAAACCGGAGCGATTTGGACGCCGACACCGCTGCCGATCCGTGAGGCTGGTTCATACACGATCACGCATGGACACGGCTATTCCAAATTTGAACATATGAGCCATGGGATCGGGCACGAGCTCACATTCTTTGTGCCGCTTGATGGCCCCGTCAAGATCTCACTTCTGCGGCTGCGGAACCAGTCACAACGTAAACGAAAACTAACGGTCACCAACTACAACGAACTCGTGTTGGGCTTCGACCGGAGCCGGACGGTCCCTTACGTTGTTACTGAGACAAGCGTGGACGGCCGGTATGTGCGGGCACGCAACAGGTACAACAATGAATTTGCGGGACGAGTTGCCTTTATCGCCACAGATCAACCACTTAGTTCATTGACTTGCGACCGAAAGGAATTCATTGGAAGGAATGGAAGCCTCCGCCAGCCCGCTGCATTAGGCCGTGAAAAGCTATCCGGCCGAGTGGGCGCCGGGTTGGACCCGTGCGCGGCATTGCAAACAACAGTTGAACTTAACCCTGACGCCGAGATAGAAATGGTCTTTTTGATCGGGGAAGTGGCATCGGACGAGGAAGTAGATGGAGTGGTCTCACGCTTTCGGGACCTTTCCGAAGTTAAAGCATCGTTCGATAAGGTTGTCGATCATTGGGAGAAAATGCTTGGCACGATCGAAATTCGTACGCCTGATAATGCATTGAACACGCTTGTAAATCGATGGCTGTTGTACCAAACGCTGGCTTGCCGTGTCTGGGCCCGCTCTGCCTTTTATCAATCTGGCGGCGCTTTCGGTTTCCGCGATCAATTGCAGGATGTGATGTCGCTTGTTTACGCAAAGCCGAAAATTGCGCGCGCGCAGATCCTTATCGCGTCTGCGCGCCAGTTTAAGGAGGGCGACGTTCAACATTGGTGGCACCCGCCGACGGGCCGCGGCGTACGTACCCGAATTTCGGATGATTTGCTTTGGCTGCCGTTTGTTGCGAGTTTTTATACCAAGGTAACGGGCGACACGTCTCTGCTGGATGAGGTGGTTCCGTTTATCGAAGCCCCTCTTCTAAAGGAGGGCGAGACTGATTCTTACACACAGCCAACTATCTCATCCAAATCGGCCACTATTTTGGAACATTGCCTTCGGGCCATCGATCGAAGCATGCCTGTGGGTGTGCATGGCTTGCCTTTAATGGGTTCGGGCGATTGGAACGATGGCATGAACTTTGTCGGGCACGAAGGCAAGGGCGAAAGCGTGTGGGTCGGATGGTTTTTACTCAATACGCTTAATGATCTTCTTCCTCTTCTTGCCGGACGCAACGAAGCGGACCGGGAAAACAAGTATCGCGAGCATGTCGAAGAACTAAAAACTGCTCTTGAAGAGAACGCCTGGGACGGAAATTGGTATCGCCGCGCATATTTCGACGACGGTACTCCGTTGGGTTCAGCGGAAAATAACGAATGCCGGATCGATTCGATCGCCCAGGCGTGGAGCATTATTTCCGGCGGCGGCAATATGCACCAGGCGACGCGGGCAATGACCTCGGTTGATGAATACCTGATCCGTCCGGGCGACGGCCTGGTGCTATTGTTTACTCCGCCGTTCGATAAAGGAAAACTGAACCCCGGATATATCAAAGGATATCTTCCCGGCGTTCGTGAGAATGGCGGCCAGTATACGCACGCGGCAATGTGGACCATCATCGC
>CAUJFK010000049.1 GCA_963169175.1 Acidobacteriota bacterium
GAATACACCGTGTCGAAGATGTCAAAAGACAACTACTTCTTTGGCGTCCGTGCAGTGGATAAAGCGGGAAATAAGAGCCCTGTCGTCTATCCAAGGCCGACGCGGTAATAGGGCGAGAAGGCGAACACCAGGTTCGTGCGCCTTCGTCTTTGTTCGTGATGTTCGTGGTGGCGAAGCTGAAAACCGGACCTCGCAACGCTCGAAAAGCCGAAGACCTATCCACGAAAACTAAACCACGAAAGTCACGAAGAAAGACACGAAACGCGGAAGAATTGCCAATTTGAATCGGTCAATTCTGAAAGGAAACGATGGTCAACTGACGGCTCGCTGGCGGAGCTTTAGTGCGGAAGGAAATGCCAGGCGGAATGTGGCCCCGGCCCGATCTTCACTGAACGCCTGAATGGTCCCGGCGTGTTCCTGAACGATGCCATAGGAAACGGCCAGCCCAAGCCCGGTTCCGTTACCGACGCCTTTTGTTGTAAAGAACGGATCAAATATCTTGCCCAGATTCTCCGCCGGAATGCCTTCACCCGTATCCGCAACCTCGACCCGGATCTCATCGCGTTCGTCAACGGCGGTAGATAGCGTTATAGTTCCACCATCGAACATAGCGTCGCGGGCATTGAGGACAAGATTGGTAAAAACCTGCTGAAGCTTTCCGGCGTTGCCGTAAACTCGCGGCGGAATGGCTGCGTAATTCTTTAGGATCGAGACATTCGATTTGCGGAGCTGCGGTTCAAGCAGCTGCAGCGTGTCGTCAAGCAGTTTGTTGATGTCAACCTCACTCAACTCGATCGCATTGCCGGTGCGGGAAAAGTTCAAAAGATTACCAACGATGTTCGAGGCGCGGTCGGTTTGCCGCTGCATCTTTTGCAGCAGCGCGTGCTTCGGATCGGTTTCCGGGATCATCCCAAGCAGCATCTGCGTGTAGCTTGAAACACCTGTCAGTGGTGTGTTTACCTCATGTGCGACGCCTGCCGCCAAAAGGCCGATACTCGAAAGCTTTTCACTCTGCTGCAGGGTTTCCTCGAGCTTGACCCGCGACGATACATTTTCAAGCACAATGATCGCACCCGTCTGTGCATTTGATACGGAGCGAAGCGGTGCGACCGCAACGTTAAGGATCAGCGATCGCCCCGTTTTATCAGAGGCGTGCAGCTTGTATGCGTTGCGTATCTCGGTCAAATGCCAGCGTGATTTGCCGAGGATATTATGGAGATTGGCGGCAAATGCTTCGTCGAAGATCTTCTCAACGGGCTCGCCTATTGCCTCTTCGCGGTTCAGGCCCATCATCTCTTCAAACGTTGAGTTGCATCGCGTTATCTTTCCGGCCTCATCAACGGCCAGAAGTCCGACGTTGACCGATTCAACGATCGATTCATTGAACTCTTTCAACAGGGCAAGCTCCTCTACATGTGCCCGCTGTTCCTGATAAAGCTTGCTGTTATCGATCGCAACGGCGATGTAACCGGACACGGTTTGCAGAATTTCGAGGTCCTCGGACGAAAGAAGCGATCCATCGCGGCCGCGGCCGAGGCCGATCACGGCCACCATCCGCGAACGCACAACGCACGGGACAAAATAGTGCAGTTCCTTGCGGGCGGGCAGCACCTTGCCATGCCCGTTTCCATTACCGTTCCCGTTGGTCACAATAGGTTCGGCCTCGGATGACTCGAACTCATCTGCCCGGACAATGCCGCGTTCCGCACTCTTTTCGCGGATCATTTGCTTGAAATCGTGCGGAATGCGAAAGGTTTCGCTTAATCCGGCGGACCTGGCGACCCGATAACCGCTCGCCGCCCTTTCATCCTCGACAAAGATCGCGACCTTTTCAACATCGAGGACCTGGGCAAGCCTTTCCGTAAGCGATTCAAGCAGCGGCTCCATCGCGGTCGTAGCGGAAAGTGTGCGTCCGAAATCCAAAAGGCCGTGACGAAGGTCGTACCGGGTTCCGTAGAAGAAACGATCCGCACGCTCCTGCAAAAAGTTCTTGAGCGGCTCGCTGAGCATGACAATCGCGGCCATTGCGATAACGGCGATCAGTGCACGCAGAGTTATCTCAGTCCGCGAAAGGTCGGTGCCGACCGCAAGGAACACCAGGCCAAGAGCAACCGCGCCAATCATCGCCGCGATCGCAACCGTCGTCAATGCATATACAAGCGCCCGCCGTACGACGACATCGACATCCATCAACCGATAGCGGACGACCGAGTGGCCAAAGCTCAACGGGATCAAAGCCAAAGGCAGCGTTGTTATGCCCACCGTCAATGTGTCATCAGGCAGATAAACAAAGCGTTTCGTGATAAATACGAACAGAATAGGCAGAACTGAGGCAATGGTGCCCCACATCGCCCACTTCAGTCGCTGCCGGACGATCTGCTGCCGGCTGCTCATAAACCGCCATATCAGGGCAACGCCGCCAGCCGTGATACCGGTAACAAAATGGACAAGCAGTGCGGTATTGAGCGTCGGGAATATTCGATAGGTCGAGTTTATTTCCCGCAGTCCAGAGGCGAACGACGTTATCGGTACCAACTGTCCGAGCGAGAAAAAGAGCATCGCGGCCGCCAACAGACAGGTCGGGACATATAGAACATACGTTTTCCACGGCGCACGGTCGAAGACCTCGCTCCTGACAGGATAACGAAGGCAAAAGTGCAGGAAAAGCGCGGGAAACAGGGCAAACGCAATATCGTCGATAAGGCCTACGGCAAGGTCGAAATCCTGCCCAGTATTCAGCGGCCGATAGACATGGAATACGAACGCCGCAAGACAGATCGTCGCAAAATGGATGACGAACGGCGATCGGCTTCCCTGCTTAAAGAGTACGAATATGCCGACCCCAAGCCATATTAGGCCAACAATGGTCAGAAAAACGATCGACGGCGACCACCTAGGCAGCGTATCGATGTTCTTTAGATCGGCGTAATAGAAGTTATTGCTGAAAGAATATGAAGGCTTTTGGTAAAAGTAGGTCAGCGAACCGCCCGGCCCGGCCTCGGCCAGGTACATCTGGATATCAACGGCCGAGGTAACTTCATCAAAAGTGTCACCGTACAGGCTGATCGCAAGGAGTTTGTCGCCCGACGAGATGCCCTGGCGTGACGCCGCAAGCCCGGGAACGACCTTTTCGGCATAGATGCCGTCGGCCTTTTTCACCCAAACAACACCGTCAGTAGGCGGAAGCGCTCCGGTCGCCCGTTGAAGAAAGTTAAGGGCGCCGCCCGCAACGAATAATACCGTTGCGACCAGCCATATCAGGCTCCAGCTTGTGAGCACTTTCACCTTCATCGGTCAAGGCGGACTTCGCCATAGAAACCAGAGGCAAGATTTGTTCCAGTTCATTGTAACAAAACGCAATAATTATCGATACGAAAATATCGTACTGCCGCCCCGTTTCAGCCTGGTTGCATAAATACCCAAGCGTCCAAATATTCAGATTTTCGCTTACCTATCCGAGAATTTGGAGAAACGTGCCGACGGGCGATTGAGTTTGCCATAGGCCGTGCGCAGCAAAAGCGACACCCGTCAATCGAACATAACTGCCCCTCAGTTGGCGCGGGCTTTGGCCCTGCGGGCACAAAAAACACCTGCCGCGATTAGAAACATTACGGCAAGTGTTCGATCCCGGTTAGGATGCGTAGAATTAGAAATAATAGGGAATTACCAGTTTACTGTGCCTTCCTTGGAAGTATCGATCTGTGCAAGATCGACGCCTTCGTTGTAGAAGAAGATCTTCATATTGTCGAACAGAAACTGGTGCGAATCCGGGTTTGAAACGTCGAGGCCGAAATGGTTTATCAGCTGCATCTGTTTTTTCTGCCACTCGGCCCAGCATCCTTTGCACATTTCTTCGCCGATCTTCTGCCCAAGCTCCGTCGGCACCGGCGTAAACCCGATCGGTTCACTCTTCTCCCCACACCGCGCACATTTGAATTTGTCACTTCCGAATAATGCCATGGTTCGATTTTACCACAGAGACACGGAGGCACAGAGTTCGAAGCATTACTTCGGGGACCGGCCGCCGACTTGAATCAATAAATCCTCAAATTCTTCTCTGTGTCTCCGTGCCTCTGTGGTTAATTCTCACCCCACCCGCTTGATCGCCGCCAGTACATCCGCGTCCGCCGGGCGGAACAGGCTCAATGGTTGCACCTTGTGATATGCGATCTTCCCTTCCTTATCGATCACCACAACGCCGCGCGCCGAACGGCCGGGAAGCCAAGATCTCATTCCATACACGGCTGAAACCTTCCCGTCCGGATCGGACAACAATCGCAGCGGCAACTCCTTCTTTTCGGCAAAATCCTTGTGCGATTCGACAGTGTCCGTCGAAATCCCGACCACCTCCGCACCAGTCGCCTGATACTCCGACCAATGATCGCGCACCGAGCACAACTGCCGAGTACAAACCGGTGTGTTGTCTCCCGGATAAAAAAGCAGCACGACCGTCGCGCCGCGATGTTCGCTTAGCGACCAATCGTTCCCATTGCCGTCTTTTAGAGTGAAATCCGGTGCATCGTGTCCTTCGCTTATCGAATTCATTTTTTCCTCGCTTCTATTATGACGAATATTCCCGTCACAACAAACGGGATCGTCGAAAGCAGTATTTTGAAGTTCAATGAAAGCAACCCGATTAAAAACATAAAGACCAGCAAAAGGCTCAAACAGCCGAGGCCGATGAAGGTTAGCCATTTGCCTGGCACTTTTTGAAATAGCGTGATAAGCAAAAGGATCTGCCCGATCAAAGGCAGCAGCGTAAACGGATGTGCCGCCGAGACAGGATCGCTAATAAGTTTGCCCAGCACTTCCCATTCGCCCTGGAATAGGAACATACGCTGGTCCGTGCCCCATTCCAGATAGCCAATGAGCGAGGTCAATATCAGTAAACCGTTGAGTATTTTTCTTTTCATGCCAGCCGTGCGGTCTCGAATATAGGACAATATCTCATTGATATCATGTTCCGCCTCGCGGGTAACAATGTATCTAGCCATTGTTTGGCCTTTGTGCCAGAAGTCGTTCCTTTATATCGGCCATTGCCTCGGGTCCATCTTGGAAGCGCCCGGCTTCGAGGTCGTCAATGCCCTTTTGAATTTCCGCACGCAAAGCGTTCAATTTTGCCTCGCGCATTTCGTCCCGCTGCTGCAAAAGCCTCAAACCCTCGCGCACGACTTCACTTGCGGAATTGTACATCCCGGCCTTTACCTTTTGCTCGATGAGCGTTTCGAGTTCGCGTGTGAGTGAAACATTCATATCCAAAATAATAACCAATGCTGTTTATTAATCACAAGAATTGTTATCTACTCGTCCGCCAATTTTCCATAATAGATCGCCCCGGGAATCCCGTTGCAGAATTTGAAGGATTGCGGGCAACACGCTTTCCCTAATTCGTCCTCAATTACCTTAAGGTGGTTCGGCCACAGCACATGGCCCTCTGGCAGAGGAAAAACGGTAAAAATGATGAATTTATTTTTGAAGTTTGGGTTCAACCCCAGGCATTCGATGTCTTGCACGACGCCTGCAACGTTTTCCGTTATCGGACGATGCACGTAAGGAAAACCGTCAATACGATAATTCGTACTGACGGTTTTCAACTCGATTGCAACATCTTCAAAGGTTATGTCGATGAATCCAAGTTCGGGCAACACGTTTTCTCGCTTCTTCGCGATAAGAATGTCGATCAATTCGACCTTTAGCCAGCCTTCGAACTTTGAACGGCGGGCAGCAAACACACCGAGAGCATGAGTGGACTCTATTCGACGAATCAACTCGTCCTTTGTAATCGCAATAAGTTCGTTCAGTTCCATTGCCTGCGAATCACAAACTAATTCTGAAAGTCCTGAATAATGTTGAATCGCGTCTTCATATCCATGAAATCCATACCCGAAGCAGCAAGAAACAGAATCCTCTATTGTTTCTGCTTCGGTGCTGCTATAGCCTTCAGGGCTGTTTTTGCATTTAGTTCTGTAACCACGTTTTTACCAGTCTTTTTTTCCAGTTCGAGCCTTGCTACTTTTGCGACATTACCGCCTTGTTGGGCTACTGTTTTGTTTTCGTCAAAGGTCTTTGGGCCGGTTGCTTGCGAGATGTCTTTGGTCGAGGCCTCGGCGAGCATATTTAGGATAAGCTCGGTGTTGGTCATATTATCTCGCAGGTTTTCTTTCTTTAGCCCTTTGGGCGACTTGTATTCTTTTGTGTTTTTCCCTGACCAAGTTTTGGTGATAATGTCAGTTAGCGTCGCAAACTGAATTCGTTCCTTCATCCCGCGACGTTTCCATTCGTCGGTCAATTCCTTGCGAATTTCAATGCTCTTGAGCCGCTGATTTATCCAGTTTTCCGAATATCCAAGTTTCAAATATTGTTCCAACGCCCGGTCAATGGTAAGTTCGGGGTCCTGCATTTCGTCCAAACGCTCGGAGCCTACCTGAGCAAGCCACAGCTTAAACGGTTCAGCCTTCGGCGAGGGAATTGATTGAATGATACGCAATAGGCCTTCGGCATTCGCGCAATTCGTTGGCTGTTTGCCGCCTGGCGTTTCGACCGAAAGGGGGGTGACAATTTGTCCCCACCCTTTTGCGAGTTCCCGATCCCGCTTGCGCATCTTCTTGATATAGTCGCCTGGATCCTTGGTGCCGGTTAAAATTTGAACGACGTCAGAGACCACAAAGTACCAATTTTCGGTTTCAGCATTCCAAATCGTTCGTACTTTGCGTTCTTCAAATAGTTTTATTTCGCTTTTCTTTTCCATAGATTTATTCGTGCCGGTTCCTATATTCCAGTCTGAAAATCCCTTATATCTTTAAAGGGTTTTTCCTTGTCTTCAAAATCCGGCCGGTAGTAGTGTGAGGCGGATTCGTATTCTTGCATGAAGCCTTCTTCCATTCCGATTTCTTCAAGCAAAGAGACGGCGTTGAGCCATTCGCGTTCGGAGATGCGGCGGGACAGGAGGATGTATCTTGGGTCGGTGGCGGCTTTGTTTGTCGCGTAGTATTGGGCCATTAGGGAAATTGCGGTTTTCGGGTCGAGTTCGTCACGTATCCATCGCAGGTTATCTTCGAGGCCGGCGATGTCGTTTGGCAGCACGAGCAGGCGGATGAGCAAGCCGCTTTTGAGCAGGCCGGCCTCGTCAAAGACAAGTTCATAGCCCATCTGACGATGCATTTCTTTGATCGCATTGCGGGCATGCAAAGCATAATCGCGGATCTTTGAGAATTGAAAACCGGCGTCGGAATCGGCGTATTTCAGATCGGGCAGGTAGATATCAACGATTCCGTCTAATAGCCGCAAAACCTCGACCGAATCGTAAGCATTCGTGTTGTAAACGATAGGCAATCGCAAGCCTTGCCGGGCGGCGATCAAGATCGCTCTCGCCATTTGCGGGGCAAAGTGCGTAGGCGAAACAAACCCGATGTTGTGGCAGCCGCGGTCTTGCAGTTCAAGCATCATTTCGGCCAATCGCTCATGCGTGACCTCGTTCTTTCGTTGCGTTTTCCAGGTTTGTGAGATCTGATAATTTTGACAATAAACGCAGCGAAGATTGCAGTTGCCGAAAAAGATATTCCCGGCGCCGTTCGTGCCTGATAGACAAGGCTCTTCGCCAAAATGTGCGGTGTAGGAAGAAACGATCGGCAAACGGCCCGAATAGCATGCGGCGATTTCGTCATTCAGCCGGTCGTTCCCGCAATCCTTTGGGCAAACGGTGCATGAGCGAAGAAGTTCTTCGAGCGCCAGAACACGCTCCTCAAGCTTAGTCTCCGCCAAGAGTTTTAGATACTTTGGGAGCATGCTTTTTAGATCCTTTTATTCGGCCCTTTGCGTTATATCGGCTAACCACCTCTTTCGGGGCCACCTCGCGCGCCAGTTCCCATGTAAAGTCCATCTCCTGCTTTATCGTCGCCGTGGCCATTGATGTTTCTTTCAGCATCAGCAGGCTTCCGTAGAGCAGGAACAGTATCCCGATAACTCCGATCGGCACGGGCAGCCAGCGATAAATATTAAAAAGGCCCGCAACGGCTATCGTCACGCTTGTCAGGATAAACATCCCAAGCCCGTAATAGAACGTCGCCATTGCCCGCTGCAGCAACCGCGATCGGCTCGTCACCTTATCCAGCAGATCGACTATCACCTCGACACGTTTTTCATACAGCGGTACTTCCGATTTGTCCTCGACATAGATCATTTCGCCAAGGCGGCGTTCGAGTTCGCGGGCGCGGTCAACCACCCGCCCCAGCCGTGTTGAGGTAGAGAGCACCAGCGAACCCGTCGCCGAAATAAGCAGGGTTGGTGTGACCATCGCCGTCAGAAACTCAATGGTGCTGCCAAAATTGTCCTTGATATTTACGATCTCGCTCGCAAGCATAATTCATAGATTCTAAGCTATAATTGTCCCCGAATGCACATCATGATCCCTGAAGTGAAAGGCCGCGGGTCGGTCGTACGGCTGCGTCACGAAAGCGAGATTTTGAAGGGCAACCCGCTTGGCGATGCCCATGTCCGCGGCCTTTTCGTTTATCTTCCACCCGGATATTCAACTACCGACGAAAGGTTTCCGTCCGTCTATTGCCTGACCGGCTTTACCGGGCGGGGCAAAATGCTCCTCAACGACAACGCGTTTACGCCCAATCTGGCCGAGCGTATGGACAAGCTGATCGCCGCTGGAACGATTCGGCCAATGATCGCCGTCATGCCTGACTGCTTTACATGGTTCGGCGGCTCGCAATACATAAACTCGACTGCGACCGGCCGCTATGAAGATTATCTTTCGCGGGAGATCGTGGCTGCCGTCGATGCCAATTTTCGTACTATCGAAGACCGGAACGCCCGCGCCGTTATGGGTAAATCTTCAGGTGGTTACGGAGCGTTAATAATGGGCTTGCGGCATGCGGATGTGTTCGGGCTCGTGTGTTCGACCGCCGGCGACGCCTATTTCGAGTATTGCTATCCAAACGATTTTGCCAAGGCGTTTCGCGTTATCAAAGGCGACCCGATCGGGTTTATGCGAAGGTTTTGGTCAACCGAAAAACAAGGCCGTGACGATCATGCGGCGCTCAACACGATCGGTATGGCAGCGTGTTATTCGCCCGACGGCGAGTCATTCGATATGCCTTTTGACCTTGAGACCGGCGAGCTGCGCGATGATGTTTGGGCCAGATGGATCGAGCACGATCCGGTCAGATTAGTTGAAAAACATGCCAAGGACCTCAAAAGCCTAAAGCTGCTCTACGTTGACGCCGGAACCCGCGACGAATTTGCCCTTGATGTCGGTGCCAGAATCTTGTCGCGCAAGCTCGCTGAGAACGCCATCGGCCACATACACGAAGACTTTGACGACGGACACTTTCACATCTCGTACCGATACGACCGCTCACTCGAATTGATCTCTGAGAGGATGGTTTAAGGTAGTGACGCGGGGACGCAGAGTAGAGGATTAGAGAAAAGCAATTGAAGCGCGAGAATGGGCAATGGTCTCTTGCTTCAATTCGCCTCTACGTCTCTCGGCGTCTCTGCGTTGGACTCCCGTGCGCGTTCGATCTCCTGGCCCATGCGCCCGGTGATCATGCACCACATCATCTTGTAATCAGATACAAAGGACCAGAGAGGATATTTGAACGTAGCCGGGCGGTTCTTTTCAATGACAAAATGCGCAAACCACGCAAATGTGTAGCCGACGACCAATGAAAGTGGAAAGTAATACCACGTTCCACGCCAAATGAACCAAACGAGCAGTAACAAGCCGAGCGATGTCCCGACAAAATGCAGCACCCGCGTCAGCGGTTTGCTGTGCTCGCGGACATAGAAGGGCCAGAATTCGTCGTAGCTGGCAATCATTGGTTAGTCGGCATTTGGGCCTGACCATCGCCATTTGCACCGACGCGATGTTTCATCGACCGCTGAGGATCGACTCCATTCGAGCCGGCCTTTGTCAGGCAGTTGCTTCGTTCTGTTCTTCCTTGCGCGGAATAAAAAGGATCCGCGAACAGCTTTCGCAGGTTATGATCTGGACTCCTTTTTTTACCTCGACCTGCATTTGCGGCCTGAGCGCCATGAAACAGGCACTGCATGAGCCTTTGACGACCTCAGAGACGGCGATGCCGTCGCGGCTGCGTTGGGCAAGGCGGTTGTAAACTGTCGCCAGCTGTGCCGGAAGCGTCGCAAAAACGGTTTCGCGGGCCTTTGTATCTGCAGCGAATTCAGACCTGTCGGCCGCAAGCTGCGAATCAAATCCCTTCAGT
>CAUJFK010000050.1 GCA_963169175.1 Acidobacteriota bacterium
TGCAATGATAAGCCCGATCAAACCGCCGATGGCAGAGAGCGTACCCGCTTCAAAAAGAAACTGCCTCAGAATATCGGCTTGGCGCGCACCGAGGCTTTTGCGGATCCCGATCTCTTTGGTTCGTTCAGTTACGGCAACCAGCATAATGTTCATGATGACGATCGCCCCGACCACAAGCGCTATCGTCGGCACGAACAGGATCACGATGAACGTCGTTCCAAAAATGCTGTCACGAAGCCCTGCGATGGCATCGGGCGTAAGAACGCCGAATGTGTCCTTTTCGCCCGGCTCAAGCCGGCGGCGCAGCCGCATGAGAGTTCTTGCCTCATCGACCGCTGCATCGAAGGTCTCATCCGAAGCTGATGTGCCCTCGAAAGACAAATAACGGCTGCCGCGAAACCCGCCAAAATTTGACCCAAATGTCTTTAACGGCAGTTGGACGAATGCATCTAACGGCCGGCCGAAAACCGTACCCCTTGCCACGCGTACACCGATGACACGATATGGAATTCCGCTTATCGTTATTTCCTGCCCGAGCGAATCACCACCCGGAAATAACTTATCCTCAACATCGGTCCCAATGAACGCAACTCGGAGGCCGTTCGTATTCTCAGCCTGCGTGAAATAACGCCCTTTTAGCACATCGATCTTCTCGATCTCGCCGATTATCGGTTCGGCGCCATCGACCGTCACGCCCTCCATCGAATTGCTGCCCGCACGGATCGTTCGTCCATTGCCGCCCGCTTTGGCTCCGATCGCACTGATCATCTGCATACGGGCGCGGATATATTCTAGGTCGTCCAGCGTCAACTCCTTATTCCGACGCTGGGCTTCGGCAATAGTGTCGCTGTCCTTGAAATCGTCGAAATTAAATCGTTGGATAGTAAACGTATTTGACCCAATACCGGCGATCTTTTCGTCGATGTACGAGTTAAAACCCTGCAGCACTGAGAACACGACCATAAACGCCGTGACGCCTATGATCATTCCAAGCAAGGTCAAAAACGACCGAAGCTTGTGCGCCCAGATGGCCGAAAGTGCAAGTTTTAATGTCTCGGAAAAATTCATCGCTTACCGGATTCTATTAGATGCAGTTACATATACGCAAAATGCCTGTAAATGTTTATTGGCCAAAATGGCCGTCAAGCAGTTGCAAAAGCCCGGATAAACCGACGGTGAAGTGCCCAAGGCCATGCATTTGTTAGCGAAGTTTGGCCAGAAGGCTTGTGAACGCTGCTTCGCCATTCAGATTCGAAAGGCGTGGATCGGCGGCGAGAAAATTAAACGAATGCCCGCCGGCGGCCTCGGATCTGCCGAGCCATTCGATAGCTTTGGCGGAGTCGCCAATGCCATTATAGGCAAGTGCTATCTCGTACGCGAAGGCTGACGGATTATCTCTCACCGACCGGTCCTTGAGTGCTTCGTCAAGCTTGCCGCGAGCATCCTGCTTATTGCTTCCCATGGCCATGACCTGGGCTTCGATCACCTTCCAGCCGGGGTCATTCAGGCTGCCGCCGGACAACGCGATCTCTTTTGCAAGTGCAGCTTCAGCCTCGGTTTTTCGGCCCATTGCGGAAAATGTCCATCTTTTTACCTTGTAGGCCGGCACTGACCTTTCATCGATCGCCAGTGCTGAATCGGCTTCGGCAAGGGCCTGTTCCAAATTTCTGCTGTGAAAATGGACAACGCCGGCGGCCGCGCGGATCGCCGCAGCGTTCGGATCAAGCCGTTTTGCTATTTCTATCTCAGTCTCGGCATCGACCTTTTCGCCCTTTGCAGCCAGTGTCAGAGCAAACCAGTGGTGTGCCGGCGCGTACGATGGATTGACCTGGATCGCCCGCCGAAATTCAAGCTCGGAACCGGCCCGGTCACGTTCGTGGAAGAATTTAATATAGGCCAGCGTAGCATGGGCCTCGGCAAGGTCGGAGTCGATCTCGAGTGCCCGGGCGGCGTATTGTTTTGCTTGCGGATAGGCGTTTTTTGGCGGTTCGATGGAATAGAGGTTGAGGAGCGCCAGCACATCGGCCAGGCCAACGTAAGCAAGAGCAAATTTCTCGTCCTCGTTCAGCGCCCGAGAAAAACTGGCCGCGGCGGTGTTAAGGCCGTTTAACGAACGCCCTGTCATTTCTGATCGTCCCTGCAGATATAGATTGTAGGCGGCCGCGTTCTCGGTGTAGCTTCGCTCGACCTGTTGACGTTCCATTGGCAGAGGATCGATAGCGAGAGATGTCCAGATGCGCTCGGCGAGTTTTGTCTGTATGCGAAATAGATTTCCGTCCGGTGCCGCGAAGTTCTCTCGAAACAAGGCATTACCGTTGCGGGCGTCCAGCAGTTCTGCGTCAAGCGTTGCCGACGTGCCGGATCGTTTGATGGAGCCCCGAATTACGTATGCGATCCCGAGGCGACTATCCCGCGCGGCCGGGTCAGTGCTCGCGAGGGACCGGCCAGTGTTGGCCGAGATGACCTGCAAACTCTTGATATTACCTAGCTTATTGGTCAGGGCATCCGCCAGGCCGACGCCGATCTCGGCGCTATTTTTGTCCGATCCCGCAAACGGGAACACGACTATTCCGGACGATGTGAGGCGTGCCGGAGCGGCGACCGGAAAATTGGAACTCCTGTACCAACTGATGCCCATCACGACAACGCCGATCAGCAAGACCGCCGCCATCGCAAATGCTGCATACGTCAGGGCGGAGGCTTTTTTCGGGCGACGTTCTTCCGTGCCGCCATTTGTTACCGGTCCGGTGTCTATGACCAGGGTCGTCAGATCGTGCAGGCTCTGGCCGCCGGCCACAGTGGCGTTTGCCGCCGCAAAACTGTTGAAGAAGGGTCGGTAGCCGGTCGTTTCGAGCATCACTTCAAACCTTGGGTCACCGCGGACAATATCGAACGCGGGTTCGACACCCATCCAATTGAGCCACGATTCACGCAGCTTCGCCGAATTTTGCAGATGAAGGATCGCCTGGTCCGGATCCTTTAAGTAGCAGTAAACAAGAGAAAGCTGATACGGCGAAACGTGCCGGTCGGCGGCAAGCTTCTGAAGATGACGGAGTTTGTTATAGGCCGTTTCGCGCTGGCCGTCCGCCGCGTAGCATTCCGCCTCGGAAAGCAGCGAAAAGATGCTTCCGTCCATCAGGTCCATCGCCCGTGAATTTTCACGAAGAGCAGCCTTTGTTTTGCCTTGAAGCCGATGGACCTTGCTCAAGCCATAATAGCCGAAACTATAGGTTGGAAAATCTTCGATCACCTTCTGATATGTCGCCGCAGCCTCTTCAAATCGGCGTGCAAAATAAAGTCCCCAGGCGATATTGTGGTGATTGAACGGCGTAAGCGGGTCGATCTCGACGCTGCGCCGTGCGTACTGAAGGCCTTCGTCAAACCTGCCTTCGGTGTACATAACTATCGAATACCAGACATAGGCGCTTGCATTGCTCGGATTTAATTCAATGGCCTTTGTTAGATGGTGCTCGGCCCGCGACCACTCGTAATTGCCCGCGTGGAGCGAAAAGCCCAGGCTTGCATGGGCCTCAGAAAGGTTGCTGTCCAGTTCGACTGCCTTCTTTGCTGCCTCGATCGCGGGCGGGAAGCACTCGCTCGGCGGCAATACTCCCAGTATGCCAAGCCAGTTGTAATAATCAGCGATACCCGCGTAGGCATGAGCGTATTCCGGATCTGCCGAGATGGCCCCATGAAAATTGACGAATGCCTTGGCAAAGCTCTCTTCTGTAAAAGAATTAAAGTAATACCGTCCCCGGAGGTAATGCTCGAATGCCTCGGGGTTCTCGGTGCCACGTTTAACGAACCGGTTCCGCTCGTTGCTCGTGAGTTGAGGCAGAAGGCCTTCGATCACTTTATTTGAAAGCTTATCTTCCAGCGAGAAAACGTCGGCGATCACCTCGTCGATCGACG